>NZ_JBFRQW010000017.1:922-64292 GCF_041472735.1 Vibrio sp. 10N.261.46.E11 | reverse complement strand
TAGTAAATAACTGGTCACCCTAGCTGGTTAAAACGCTCGATAACTGCGTTATAATTTTTTATTGTAGAATAACTACTTATCAAAAAATTACGCCTTGTTCTCAAGCCTTTTTCCTGCGCTATTTCTGATCACTTACTTACTGTGATTGGTATCAATCGATATCCGACTTACAGAATCACGGTCTTGTTGCCGTAAACAAACACATGATCGTTGATCACTTTGTTTAAAGCCTTGCTCAACACGTTCTTCTCTACGTCACGACCCGCTTGTGCCATGTCTTTTGCGCTGAAGTTGTGATCCACTGGGATAACATCTTGCTTGATGATTGGACCTTCATCGAGATCGTTTGTCACAAAGTGCGCGGTTGCACCAATGATCTTCACACCGCGCTCGTAAGCTTGCTGGTATGGCTTAGCACCAATGAATGCTGGCAAGAAACTGTGGTGAATGTTGATGATTTTGTGGTTGTACTTCTCAACAAACCCCGGCGTCAGCACTCGCATGTATTTAGCAAGCACTAGATAGTCCGCCTCATACTGGTCAATGACTTCAAGCATCTTCTTCTCATGTTCTTCACGGTTTAATCCTTCGTGAGAAACATGGTGGTAAGGGATATCAAAACGCTCGGTTAGGCTTTGCAGTGTATCGTAGTTACCAACTACTGCCGCAATATCAACATCTAAACTGCCATCGAAGTTCTTCATCAGAATATCGCCAAGGCAGTGTGCTTCTTTAGTTACCAGAATCACAACACGCTTACGAGATGAATCAACCAGCTTACGTTTTGTGTTTTCTGGCAGGGCTTGGTCTAAATCGGCGAGTAAGGTTTCGTCATTGAAGTAGCCCTCTAGCTCGGTGCGCATAAAGAAGTGGCCACTTGTGTTATCAACGAACTCATTATTGTGAATAATATTGAGTTGGTGCTTATAACAAATGTTGGTGATCTTTGAGATGAGGCCTGGGGCGTCAGTACAATGTGTTAATAAAGTTTTTCTTTCCATTTGCATCTTACTTCCATGAATGTTGCACTTATTATATGAAATCGGGATTCTTCAAAATTTAATGCAGGCCGTCGAACGGTGAACTAAGCCGCAGTATCACCGTTATAATTAATCTATTATCAAGTTGGTTTCAACAAATTCTGCTGCTCATTTATCGCATCGATAAATTGTTTTATATAGAAATATCAGTTTTTCGATAGAAAAAAAGGCAGAAGCTTCATTTTTCAAGTTTTGACCGTAGTACGCATTTGAACTTCAACCGAGGCATTGACGCTTTGGCCAAAAATAGAGGTGATACTTATGGATAAAGAGTTACTAGCAAAAAAACTGTACTGCAAACGAGTGAATTCATTAGCGGGAAGTACAGAGTTAGATGGTAATGTTCTAGATGAAATGTGGGAAAGTAAAACCTCACCAACCGATGCAGTGAAAGCCATGCAGCCTTGCGATAATCATTTTGAAGGTGCCCCTTGGTTGTCGCGTTATCTCAGCCGAAAATAATAACGATTCTTTGATTTTTATTTCTTCAATTCTTACCTTCTAGGTAGCTTAACCCGAACCAAACACCTCCGGTGCGAAGTCATTCTTGATTCGCGCCGGCTCACTAAACCTGCCATAATTCTCCTTCTATTTTTCTAAACTTCGTACTCTATGATATCTAAAACGTTTTCTGCTGATGGTGCTTTGGGTAAAGCGATCCCTGGGTTCCAACCTCGACAAGCTCAGCTAGACATGGCTGAAGCGGTTTCACAGGCTATTGAACAACAGAGCCAATTGGTCGTTGAAGCGGGAACGGGAACAGGTAAGACGTTTGCTTATCTAGTGCCAGCACTGCTGAGTGGTAAGAAAACGATCATCAGTACGGGGTCTAAAAACCTTCAAGAACAGCTGTTTCACCGAGATTTACCATTGATGGTCGATGCGCTTGGTTTTTATGGTCAGGTTGCGTTACTCAAAGGCCGTTCAAACTATTTGTGCTTGGATAGGCTCAGTCGTCAAATGATCGAGAGCCATGGCACTCACACCGATCCAACGCTGTTAGCTCAGTTGGTGAAAGTGCGCAGATGGTCGTCAGCGACTCAAACTGGCGATTTAGGTGACTGTGATGATATTGCTGAAGATAGCCCGGTCATTCCAACCATTACCTCGACTAACGACAACTGCTTAGGCAAAGAGTGCCCAAGCTACACCGATTGCTTTGTGCTGAAGGCGCGTAAAAAAGCGATGGATTCTGATGTTGTTGTAGTGAACCACCACTTGTTCCTCGCGGATTTAGCGATCAAAGAAACCGGGTTTGGTGAGCTGATACCTGAAGCCGATGTATTTATCTTCGATGAAGCGCACCAACTTCCCGATATCGCTAGCCAATACTTCGGACAATCGGTTTCCAGCCGACAGATCCAAGAGCTAGCCAAGGACATTGAAATCGCTTACCGAACTGAAGCCAAAGACATGCGCCAACTGCAGAAAGTAGGGGATAGGCTCGTTCAATCGTCAGCCGATCTACGCATTGTGCTTGGCGATACGGGCTTTCGCGGTAACTGGCGTGAAGCATTGAAGTCAGAGTCGATTGCGAGAGAGCTAGTTCGCTTACAAGATGCGTTGCAACTGGCCGTTGATGTATTGAAATTAGCATTGGGTCGAAGCCAGTTGTTAGACACGGCTTTTGAACGCGCCACTATGATCAAGTCGCGCATTGAACGTGTATGTGACGTGTCGATTACTGGTTATTCGTATTGGTATGACACCACGCCACGACACTTTGCTTTGCACATCACGCCACTCTCAGTCGCCGACAAATTCCATGAGCAGATTGAGCTAAAACCGGGTGCTTGGGTGTTTACCTCTGCAACTTTGGCGGTGTCGGACGATTTCGATCATTTTACTTCTCGATTAGGATTAAAGCCGTCGGCACAGTTTTCACTGCCAAGTCCGTTTGACTATCCAAATCAGGCGCGTTTGTGTGTGCCTCGCTATCTACCAGAACCGAATAGCCCGGGCTTAGCGGACAAGCTAGTAAGAATGCTGACCCCTGTGATTGAGCAAAACCAAGGTCGCTGTTTCTTCTTATGTACCTCACACAGCATGATGAAAGAGTTGGGTGAACGGTTCCGCGAAACGCTCTCGGTTCCCGTTCTGCTGCAAGGTGAGACAAGTAAGCAAAAAACCTTAGCAGAATTCATGGAATTAGGTAATGCATTGCTGGTGGCCACTGGTGCTTTCTGGGAAGGTATAGATGTTAGGGGCGATGCATTAAGCTGTGTTATCATCGACAAATTGCCCTTTACAGCCCCTGATGACCCTTTGCTTAAGGCTAGAATTGAAGACTGTAAGTTGAAAGGGGGTGATCCTTTTGCACAAGTACAATTGCCAGACGCAGTGATCACCTTGAAACAAGGTGTCGGTCGATTGATACGTGATAAGCGCGATAATGGCGCTTTGATTATCTGCGACAACCGATTGGTGACTCGCGATTACGGTGGCATATTTTTGGCGAGTTTACCGCCTATCCCACGTACTCGTGACTTAGGGGTCATTAAAGAATTCTTAGCTAAAGACCATTCAACCGTTGCTGAGTAATTAGCATTGTTGAGCTTAGCCATTATTTTTAGATTAGATAACGAATATTTGAGACACAAATGAGCGCGAAAATTCTTGCAGTAGATACCGCAACTGAAAACTGTTCAGTTGCACTAGTAATTGGTGACCAGGTGTTCGCACGTAGCGAAGAGGCACCTCGAGACCATACGAAAAAAATTCTACCTATGGTTGATGAAGTACTGAAAGAAGCGAATGTTGCTTTAACCGATATCGACGCGATCGCGTTTGGCCAAGGCCCGGGCAGTTTCACGGGTGTACGTATTGGCATTGGTATTGCTCAAGGCTTAGCTTTTGGTGCTGATTTGCCGATGATCGGTGTGTCTACACTGGCAGCGATGGCGCAAGGCAGCTACCGTAAATTTGGCGAAACTCATGTTGCAACAGCAATTGATGCTCGCATGAGTGAAGTTTACTGGGCTCGTTACAGCCGTGAAGATGATGGTCGTTGGACTGCGGTCGATGCGGAATGTGTGACGCCTCCAAGCGAATTGGCTGAACAGCTTGAAGCGGACTCCAACACATGGGCAAAAGTAGGCACAGGTTGGGAAGCATATGCAGAGCACATGGACACACTAGCGATCAACACCAAAGCGTGTGAAGTGCTATTCCCAGAAGCTCAAGACATGGCGTTCCTTGCTCAATTTGCTTATGCTGAAGGCAAAGCGGTTGCAGCTGAAGAGTCTGAGCCGGTTTACCTACGTGATAAAGTGACTTGGAAAAAACTGCCTGGTCGCGAGTAAATACGTATTACTTTGGCTCTGCATTCACTTTGCAGAGCCAAAATTAAAACAGATATAAAATCATTAAAATCAGGTAATAAACTCTTTAAGCATGGTTTCAATCAACGGCTTACCTCCTTCTTCGATAGGCAATACATCTAAAACCAATCGAACCAACAAAAAGAATGAGGTAAAAAAAGGCGATGCAAAGACCTCTGTTGGTCAGCCAACTAAGGTTGCGAATGCTGTCTCGCATTCTATTCGCCAGGTCAAAGAATCTGAGATTCACAAAGCTCAGGTTCAATATGATCTTCCAGAAGGGCGCGGACGACGTGCGATGGAAGAGTATATGGATGTGATGAATCAAGCTAAAAAAGAGGAACTTGCAAAGCTAATTGGGGTCGATATTTATATCTAGCTTTGTGTTTTCATTTATCCTGCTCTAAGGAGCTGCATTATGTATTCTCTCATATCTAAATCTCGCTTATTTTTCCTTGTCGCTTTCTCTACGATGGTGATGGGGTGCTCCTCTTTACCTAAAGAACTTAATGCAAACTCAGAACAGGTGGTAACTGACTACCAAGAGTGGGTAAACACACTACCGGATGCCGGTGATGTTCGTTTGGGTGGCGTGATTGCTAAAGTCACTAATCTGAAAGATAAAACACGTGTGGAAGTGGTGAACTTACCTATCTCAAGTAGTGGCAAGCCTGATATTGATGCGGAACCAAAAGGACGTTTTGTTGGTTACATTGACGGCTATGTTGAACCATTGAGCTTTGCTGAGGGTCGTTTAGTTACTTTAGTTGGCACATCAAATAGCATTGAAGACGGTATGGTTGGTGAATACCCTTACACTTTCCCAGTCATGAATGTCTACAATCAACGTTTATGGCAGATCACTGAAAGAGTGGTTATTAATGACTTTGCGCCAACTTACTACTCTTGCCGCAGTTTACATTGTCGCAGCTTTCAAACCATGCCTAAGTCAGGGCGTGTGATTCAAGATGTGCAATAGTCGAACCTTAATTCGACATACCCAATGACAGGGACACCATACTATCAATGATTGAACAGTCATATTTCCTTGCGAGCGGGACACTTGCAACGCAACAGATTGGCAACCCACAAACGACCGCAACGACGGTCGTTTTTATTCATGGCTGGCTAGACAATTCCGCAAGTTTTACTCAGGTCATGCAGCAAGTCTCTAAGCTTTCTTCAGATACTCACTTAGTTGCGCTCGATCTTTTTGGGCACGGTTTTTCGTCGCATAAGTCGGGGAGTTACTACCCATTTCACGACTATATTGATGATTTACACCAGCTAGTGACCAAATTATCGCCAAACAGACTGGTACTGGTAGGACATTCACTTGGTGCATTGATAGCAAGTTGCTATAGTGCCGCCTTTCCTGAAAAGGTGTCAGGATTAATTCAAATTGAAGGTCACGGACCTCTTTCTGAAGCTCCCCACGAAACAGTCTCTCGCTTGAGGGATGGGGTACTTAGTCGTCTTCGACAGCGAAGAAAGCCTTCACGTCCTCTGGCAAGCCTTGAGGATGCTATTAAGCTGAGAGCTCACGCCAACCAAATTAATGCAGAATTAGTCGCTCCTATTGTTGAGCGAGGTATTGTCGAGTTTGAGAACTCTTGGCAATGGCGATGCGACCCTAATCTCAAATGTGACTCGTTATATCGAATGTCACAGGCGCACGCTGAAGCGATTATGGCGGCTATTGAATGCCCTCACTTAATAATCCTAGGGAATGATGGATTCCGACATTTGCAGCATAATCGCTACAAATCAGCGCATAGTTCTCTGAATATAGAGACGATTCCTGGCGGGCATCATTGCCATTTAGAGAGCCCAGAGCTAGTTTCAGAGCTAATTCTTGGTGTAGTTAACAAAATTTAAACAAGTGTTTGAGCCTTTTAGTGCTCATGCACTAAAGCTGTGCTGTAATACCGCAATGATAAAAAGCGGCGAAGCAGTCGTCAGCTGATAAACGAGGAGTAACATCGTGGATAAACCTTGGCTTTCACGTTATCCAAGTGACGTACCAGAAACGATCAACCCAGATCAGTACCAATCTCTCATTGAAATGTTTGAACAGTCGGTACAGAAGTTCGCCGACCAACCTGCATTCGAGAACATGGGATCGATTATGACATTCCGTAAGCTTGAAGAGCGCAGTCGTGCTTTTGCTGCTTACTTGCAGAATGATCTAAAACTGAAGAAAGGCGATCGTGTCGCGCTGATGATGCCAAACTTGCTGCAATACCCAATTGCACTGTTTGGTGTGCTGCGTGCAGGTATGATTGCAGTGAACGTCAACCCACTGTACACACCTCGCGAACTTGAACACCAACTGAATGACTCTGGCGCAAAGGCGATTGTTATCGTTTCTAACTTTGCGAGCACACTAGAGAAAGTCGTTGATAAAACTCCGGTTAAACACGTTGTACTCACTAGCCTTGGGCAAATGTTGCCACGAGCGAAAGGTACGATTGTCGACTTCGTAGTGAAATACGTGAAAGGGATGGTGCCTAAGTACGATCTACCGGGTGCCATTTCATTCAGAAAGGCACTTTACAAAGGCCGTCGTCTTCAATATGTGAAGCCGTTTATGGCGGGTGATGACATCGCATTCCTACAGTACACAGGTGGTACAACGGGTGTAGCGAAGGGCGCAATTCTAACGCACCGCAATATGATTGCGAACGTACTTCAAGCGAAAGGGGCATACAGCCCTGTGCTACAAGAAGGCCGTGAATTGGTGGTAACGGCATTGCCGCTTTACCATGTATTTGCACTGACAGTGAACTGCTTACTGTTTGTTGAGATGGGTGGCCGTAACCTTTTGATTACTAACCCTCGTGACATTCCTGGCTTTATTAAAGAACTACAAAAAGTTCCGTTTACCGCGATTACTGGCGTAAACACCTTGTTCAATGCGCTAGTCAATAACGAAGATTTCCACGAGTTGGATTTCAGTAACATGCGTCTGTCTGTTGGCGGTGGTATGGCGGTTCAACGCGCTGTTGCTGAGCAATGGAAGAAAGCGACAGGTGTCCACCTACTTGAAGGCTATGGTTTAACCGAATGTGCTCCTCTGGTCACAGGTAACCCATACGATCTAAAAGACTACACGGGTGCAATCGGCCTACCAGTACCATCGACGGAAGTTCGTATTGTTGATGACGAAGGGAAAATCGTTGGCAATGACCAAGTGGGTGAATTGCAGGTTCGTGGTCCTCAAGTGATGCAAGGCTACTGGCAGCGCCCAGAAGCGACCAAAGAAGTGATCGACCAAGACGGCTGGTTATCGACTGGTGATATCGTTAAGTTTGATGACGAAGGCTTGCTGTACATCGTAGACCGTAAGAAAGACATGATTCTTGTGTCGGGCTTCAACGTTTACCCGAACGAGATTGAAGATGTTGTGGCTCTGCATGGCAAAGTGTTAGAAGTTGCGGCTATCGGTCAACCTCATGAAGTGTCAGGTGAGTTGGTTAAGATTTACGTTGTGAAACGTGACCCGAGCCTAACCAAAGAAGACATTATCGCGCACTGTCGTGAACACCTAACGGGCTACAAGATCCCTAAATTGATTGAGTTCCGTGAAGAACTACCAAAAACCAATGTAGGCAAAATCTTGCGCCGAGTGCTTCGTGAAGAAAACGACGCAGAGCTTGCTAAACGCGCAAGCGAGTAACGAGCTGATATTTACGAGAAGATGATGCACCATCAGCCATAGCAGCGCTTAATCTAAGCGAGCGCTGAAAAATGGTGTTAGAATGCCGACAGTTAATGTCGGCATTTTTGTATCCGGCGATCAAAGTAAAATCAGTGAGAGTTTTTGTGGATTATCAAATCATTACCCAAGTGAAAGACCTTGAGCGAGTTTGCCAACAAGCACGTGAAGCCGATGTTGTTATGCTTGATACAGAGTTCGTTCGTACAAGAACCTATTACCCTCAATTAGGCTTAATTCAGTTATTTGATGGTGAAACGCTGTCACTGATTGATCCTATTGCTCTTGATGAAATGACCCCGTTTGTTGGGTTGTTGAAAGACACTTCAGTACTGAAAGTTTTGCACGCGTGTGGCGAAGATCTAGAAGTGTTCCAGAACGCATTTGGCTGTACGCCAACGCCAATGGTTGATACGCAGATCATGGCAGCCTTCTTAGGTCATGGTCTTTCAACTGGCTTTGCAGCTCTGGTTTCAGAGTTTGTAGGTGTTGACCTAGATAAGAGTGAATCTCGCACCGACTGGCTAGCGCGTCCGCTTTCTCAAAAACAACTCGACTACGCAGCAGCAGACGTTCACTACTTGATGCCAATGTACAACAAGCTTCTAGAAAAAGTGATGGAAGCGGGCTGGTGGGAAGCGGCACAGCAAGAGTCTGATTTACAAGTGGCTAAGCGCATCCGTAAAGCAAACCCAGATAACGCTTACCTTGATATTAAAGGCGCGTGGCAGCTAAAGCCTCAGCAGCTAGCTATTTTAAGACCGCTAGCAACTTGGCGTCTGAAAGAAGCAATCAAGCGTGATTTAGCGCTGAACTTTGTCTTCAAAGAGCAAGACTTATGGGCAGTTGCGCGTTTCGCGATGAAAGATCCTAAGCACATGGAGCAAGAAGGTTTTGATTACCGCTCTGTACGTCGCCATGGTGCTAAAATCAGTTCAATCGTTAAGTTAGCTGAGCATACGCCAGAAGAAGAATACCCAGCGCCAGTAGAACGTCTAATGGACTACCCAGGTTACAAACAACTCTTCAAAGTGTTGAAAGATGAAGTGAAAACAGCTTCGCAACACAGTGGTTTAGCGACTGAATTTTTGGCGTCGAAGAAGCAACTTAACCAAGTGTTAAGCTGGATATGGAAGCACGATCGTAATCCTGAAAAGCTGCCAGATGTTATGCAAGGTTGGCGTTTAGATGTGGTTGGCGAGAAGCTAAATAAAGCGATCAAATAACCAACGACTGCAATGACATTTCGATGATTCAAAGAAAAGCGACCTAATTAAGGTCGCTTTTTTATTTGGTAAAATTTAGCTAGCTACTCGGCACTTAAGCCATTCTTTGCGTCGGCTTCCAGCGTGCTAGTTCCGGATCAAGCTTGATACCTTGTGAGGTCAGCAGGTTAACACGAGCTAAGTAAGCTGCACCGTGCATCAGATGCTTAGCAAGATCAACGGCATTACGCTGCTGGTAATCATCTAGATAGCTGTCTTTTGCCCAGGCGTTGAATGCGCCAAGTGCCGGGCCGGCCCATACTTGGTAATCCATCTCACGACCTTGTTCACCTGTGTTTGACCAACGGCTAGAAAGCCCTAAGTACCAACGGAAGATCAGTGCCATTTTACGTTTAGGGTTGCCTTCAGCTCGTTCAATCTGTTTTGGATCGCGCTCGTTAAAGTGCGCCACAGTCCCTGCCCAAATGTCATCCAGTGTTGAACGGAAGACTTGCTTCTCAAGTTTCAGACGCTCTTCTACTGGAATCGCTTCAATTGAGTCGTAGCGAGTGTATAGCTCATAAAGTTTGTTGGCACGCATTGGGAACAAGGTGCCGCGCTTAACCACTTGCAGTTTCACGCCCATTTCGAACATGTCTGCCGCTGGAGCCATAGTCACGTCAGCCATTTCAGTTGTCGAAAGCAGCTTACGTGTGTGTTCGCTCGCGCCAGCCTCAACACACGCTTGGTTGATTGAACCGGTAACAATGTAAGCAGCACCCATGTTAAACGTCGCTAGAGCAGCATCAGGTGTGCCTACGCCACCACCACAACCGACACGTAGCGGTGTTTTGAATTGATACTGAGCTTGGATTTGCTCTTTCAGCGCTAGAATCGTTGGCAGTAGCGTAACCAGTGGACGGTTATCGGTGTGACCACCAGAATCTGCTTCTGCGGTAATGTCATCCGCCATAGGAACCAGCTGTGCCAGTTCCATCTGTTCTGCTGTGATTCGGCCTTCATCAACCAGAGCTTGCAGCATTTTTACAGGAGCAGGCTGCATGAATTTACTTGCGACTTCAGTACGGCTCACCTTAGCAATAACCTTGTTGCCAATCTGTATCTCGCCTTGTGCATCGCGGCTAAGACCTGCAGCACGGTAGTGAACGATTTGCGGTGTTAAACCTAAGAAGGCAGAAGCCTCAACGGTTTTTACCTTGTGCTTCAAAAACAGCTCAACACTGCCGCGTTCTAGCGCAGGTTCGCTTGGGCTGTGAATCAGGTTAAACGCGTAAGGGCCGTTTGGCAGTGCTGCTTGGATACGGTTGATCGCTTGCTCAACACGAGACGGGATTAAGCCCGCCGCGCCAAATGAACAAAGAATGCCAGCTTGACCAAGCGCAATCACCAACTCTTCAGATGAAATGCCGTTTGCCATTGCGCCTGCATAGTAAGCGTATTTAACGCCGTGACAGCGACGAAAATCTTCGTCGCCTAGGCTTTGCGTACCAAGAGCTGGAGCAAAGGCGCTAACAGGTTGGCTGTTTGCTGAGCTTGCTGAATCACCCGATGCAATCTCTGCTTGTTGGCTAACGCCTAAACCTTTTTCTGGGTGGTTCACGACGTAACAAGCAAGGCTTAAGTCTTTCAATATTGTCGACATTGCCGCGTTATCAAAGCGAGTTGTGCTCTCTTCGATCTGCCAAGGCCACGGAGATAGCTTTTCGTTATTAATAGTAGTTTGAGTTGTCATACTAAATTCTTTCCTAATTCTCTGTCTCTAATGGCGGCTTATGCTTTCTTGATACCAGGAGCTTTATCGGTAGCAGGGGCTTCTTCGATACAAATCGCGATGTCTTTCACTTCGTAAATACGCAGACCATCTTTGCTCAGGTTTGCGTCGCCAACGATGATGCGTTTGCCGTCTTCGTCTTTGATTGCAGTGATGTGTACATCCAGTGACATCTGTTTGTTCAGAGGGTTAATCTGACCACGGTATTTCCATTTCACTTCAGATTGGATTTGACCAAACTTAGGATTGCGGAAGCCAGCGCCAAGGTCTTTGTTTAGCGCGTAGGTTTGCATCAGTTCGATGATCGCTTCGACACCTAGAGAGCCTGGCATTACCGGATCTTGATGGAAGTGGAACTGGAAGAACCAATCGCTTGGGTCAATCGTACGCTCAGCGTATAGGTAACCTAGACCGTCTTTACCACCATCGCTTGTGATCTGCACAGTATCGATAAAGTTCAAACGACCGCCAGCCAGTTGGTAGTGTTCTTGCACTTCACCAGTAGCAGAAACAGGTGCATTGAAGTAACGAGTCGTTTTGTCTAGCAGGTTGATGTTTACATCCGGTGTGCGGTTGTTATCAACGTGCCAAGGGTGAGTCACTTTACCGTTGTCCAAACCAAGCTGATCTTTCAGTGCTGCGCCTTTGAAGTAACCAAATACCGCTGTACCTTGGTAGAAAGGCACGCCGTCAGTGCTCAGTTCGAAGCTAAAGCTCTGTACGATGTTAGTGCCCATCATTACGGTTGAAAGCAGGCGAGAATCGTTGGTGATCGTTTTGCCGCGTAAGTCGACGTTACGCAACATTTTGCCGCTGCCATCTAGGTTACGGAAAAACAGTTCTTCACCTGGGAAGCCAAGCGTGGTGCCCATGTAGCCTGAGATAAAGCCGTTTGGCTGCAGTGAAATCTCCATCAATACCGAGTAAGGCATTAGGGTCTGGTGGCTGTTTTCATCAAAGTACCATGCATTTTCTGGCACTTCGTACTCTGCGATACACGATGAAGGTTTCTTGAAGTCGCCACGCTTACCGTCGATCTCAACAACACGAGTAGTTAGCTGTAGGTCGCCACACGGAGTACGTGGTGGAATCATGCCACGGTAGATAGAGAAGTCAGGGCCGAAACATTTCTCGATATCGCCTGTTGCGAATTCGAACATGTGGTAAGGCGTGAACGGAACCGTATCTGGAGTGCGATTTGGGTAATCTGGAGTCACCGGCGCTTCAACGTGTTGAAGAGGAATCACGCCTTTATTTGGCGCTGTTTCTAGGTCTTCAATTTGCGCCATAAGTGGCGCATTTGCTGAAGCTTGTTGATTCACTGCTGGTGTATGGCCCAAGTTTTCGATAATAGGGGTTGCGACAGCTGTTTCTAAAGAAGGCAGGTAACGAGTACATTCGTCGTCTTCTTTGATCATTACACCTAAGTTTTGGAAATCAACAATCACTTTGCCGTTCAGCAAGATATCGATGTTAGCTTTTGCGTATGGGCGAGGGCTTAAACCAATCTCGGTCACTTCCATGCGGTAAGTCAGTTCTGCCGATTGTGGTAGAACTTGACCACGACAGCGTACTTGTTGAGGCGCATTTTCAAGCGGCTGGAAACGACCATTTTGAACAAGCGTGTGCATGCCAAGGTGCATCATGAAGAATTGCAGCAGTTGACCACAACCTTCTGCCATCAAAGATCCGGCCATTACTGAGTCATCTTTGAAATGACAAGGGAAGTACCAATGCTCAGGCTCTAGCTGTTTGTGACCTTCAATCAGCCCAAGTCCCCATGTGCCGCCTTGCGGTTCAACACGGCTGACCTTTTCGATCATCATGAATTTTTCTGAGCTGAAACATAAAGAAGGCTGGTGGCGATCAGATTGGTGAGTTGGGCCAAAACACTCTGCGATGTTGGCAGTCAGTAGGTGACGCAGTTCTTGGTGGTTAAACTGGGTTTTAGGGCAGTGCAACATAGGGTCGAAGCGTTGCTTAGTGGCAAGCTTACGAGCCTTGATCTCGTCTTCAGTGTGAATCACCCCTTTGCCGTCTGCTAGCTCTTCATCAGTGAAGAAGCCTGCACAACCGTTGTCCATTTTCAGGATCATCTTGTCGCCAACGAAACATTCGTACGAGAAGAAGAACAGTAGTGTGTCGCCATTGCGAGCAAAGCTGTTGATTGAGATGTCGTAACGCAGTGTGTCGCCACCACGAGGCAAGTCGCCAAGGAAGGTCAGTGTACAATCAAGCAGGCGATAAACACGCTCGCCTTTGTTTTCAAAATCAATACCTAGGTAGCTGATCAGCATTAGGTCACACTGACCAGATTCTACCGCTACAGCCCAAGGGATCTGACCATCGACAAGATACGGCGCATCAACTGGGATGTCGTATTCTGTGGTCATGGTGCTTGGCTTGTACTCGTTCACTGTCGCGTTGAGCTTAGTGACACGAGATACCAATAGGTAGTCGGTGGTTGGCAATCGAACGCGGCGCGAGTAGCTATCGATGATCGCGTAGCCAGGACCAAATACATTGGCGATATCACCTTCAGCGTATTCAACCAGATCATCGTAATCCCAGATACATGGCTTACGGATAGGTTTTACTGGTGCTGGCGTCGTAAGTGCGTTTACTGGCACTGACTGAACTTGAGCTGGTTGAGCTGATGTTTCGGCTGAGCTATCTAAACCAGACGTAATTGCGTTTAACTGTGCCTTTAATAATGCATCAGCCATCTGCATGCCTTGGGCACGAGTGTGCAGGAATGCTTTGTGTACTTGCTGCGCCGCCTGCTGGTTTTGAGCAAAGGCTTGGTTGTGTGGCGTTACAGATGGCTGTGATGCTGCATTCGTATTAGCGTTGATGTTTGATACGCCATTTTTAGCGGATAGGACATGAGTCATATTGCTGTGGTTACCTGTTAGCTGACTGTGGCGAGTTGGCGCCAGAGTTGGGGATACTGATGTAGGATCTTCGATGACTGGCTCTATCGCGTTTTGCGCTAATGCTTTCTTCTCTAACTCTTTTTGCACAAGAGCTGCTTGAATGCTTGCTGTCGTAGGAATCGACGCCACTCTTGCCGCTTGCTTGCCAGAAGCTTTCTGTTGAATGTGCGCTAGGTTAGCGATTGGTGTCTCTGCTATGTGTTGGTAAATATCGCGTCCACCGAGAGTCACTTGTTTAACCAATTGACGCTTAGCATCACTTGCCAGTTCACTTCTTAAACGAACAGAAAGTGATTGAGATTCAACACTCGATTGGCTTAGTAGCAGCTGTGAACATTGTCCTTCGCTGATGTTGGCAACAATCGCGTTCTTAGAACTGATGCTTGGATTCATAGGTGCAAGGTTCAGGTTAAGGAGACCGTGTAGCAGGCTTGCCATACCAGAGGCTGCAGAGCAGTGACCCACACGCTGACTCGCTTGAGTCGTCTTTGTGTTCCCTAAACTTAGAGATGAAGACTGATATGATGAAGATTCTGGTGCATGGTTAAGCTCAAGCAGAGATACATCGTTCGAGTTCATACCGACTTGAGTCAATAACTCATCAACAACGGCGTTGTTACGCTCGCTTGAGCCAAAGGCTAATGCGTTGATGCTGCCGTAAGCTGTCTCTTGGTTGCGCGCTACTCGACCTTCTTCCACAAGAACAATTGCACCTGCGCCTTCACCCACATTCCAACTGCCGTCTTGCGGTTGTCCGAATTTTGGAGAAAGTGACACTGGGCTCACGCTGTTCTTCAGAATCACATGTTCCGCACTGCCGCTTAGGTCGACGGCTGCAATCACAACGGCGTCCATGGATTCTTGCGACATCAGGTTTTGCGCGACATCGATACAACGAGCAACTGACTGCTCAGCGGCTGAAATCGTAAAGGCTGGGCCGTTAAAGTCCCACAATGAAGAGATGCGCGAAGCCATGATGTTACCGATGAAACTGGTGTATTGGTTCAGCTTAGCTGCGTCCATCACACTGTCCATCGCGATGGTTTCTAGCGCTTGGTATTCGTCTTGAGTTAGTTCGATACCCATGTTGGCAAAGCTGTCAGCCAATTGGCTATGCAGGTTTACGCGTCCACGGAATTGGTGCATCTCAAGCTCAGTTTCCATCGCGACCAGTACTGCAACCTTTTGGCCAGCCACAAGCTTGGCATCTTTGATCGCTTCGTCTGCCACTTTCATCAGTAGCAACTGCTGAGAGATCAAACGGTCATCTTCATTTGGCGGCACTTTGAAGCGAAGGAAATCGAGATCGAATTGATCGATGTACGCTCCGTTTGGAATACCGTGTAAACCAAACTGATTCAGCAGTTCTGGATGTTGGTCTAAGCCTTTCCAGCGTTTCTTAGGTAAAGCAATGAAAGCATCGTTGTTGGTTTCAATCGCAGTGCTTAGCGCGTTGATGCTTTGCAGAGAACCAAAGTGAGACGCTAGACCTGTAATGCTTAAATTAGACGGTTGTAGGCTTGGAGAAGCCGACTCTTGAGTCTGGTTTACATGACTGGTGTCTGAATACGCTTCAAGCAGTAAGTGAGCGTTACAGCCACCGAAACCAAAGACAGAAACACCCGCACAGCGCTCTGAGTTGCCCGCTTTACTTGGCCAAGATTGAACCTGCGTTGGCAGAGTCTGTGAGCCAAATAAACCTTCTGGCGACGATAGTGGCTTATCCAAGTTAATACTTGGCGGAAGCACACCTTCTTTCATCGCAAAGATCATTTTCATGATCCCTGGCATACCCGCCGCAGTCAGCAAGTGACCGAGGTTGGACTTAGCAGAGCCAATCAATGGCGGGTTCGAACCATTCAATTTGTCAGCAAAGAAACGCTCCATTGAGGTTAACTCAACCTTGTCACCTAATGGTGTGCCGGTTGCGTGACACTCAATCACTTCTATGCTGTCTGGTGTTAGGTTTGATGCCTCGTAAGCGCGTTCAAAGGCTTGTACTTGTCCTTTGCTGTTTGGGCTTAATACGAACTGGCCACGGCCATCGTTTGATAGACCAATGCCGCTGACGACTGCGTAGATGTTGTCGCCATCACGCTCTGCATCAGCTAAGCGTTTTAGGACTAAAACACCAGCACCTTCGCCAGCAAACAAACCTTTGCTGTTGCTATCAAACGGAACCGACACACCGTGGTCAGGGTAAGCGTGGAAGATGGAAAAACCCATGTTGATGAAGAATGGGTCTGCACCGGATACCGCGCCTGCCAACATCATGTCGGCTTTGCCTGTATTCAAGTAATCACACGCTAACTTCAATGAATACACTGAACTTGCACATGCCGCATCTAGGCTAAGTTGCACGTTGCCTAAACCTAGCGCATCAGCCACTAACTTAGAGGCGTTGTGTGCTGCTGCACCGTTGATCGGATTGAGGTCATGAGCCGTTTCATTGGTTGGTAGCAGTGAAAACTGATCATTAGCCAATTTAGCTTGTAGTGCTTTCTCGACCACTGAGTGATACATCGGCAGAAACAGGTCGTTCGAACGTGTGGTTGGGAACGAAAGGGCACCCATTATGACGCCTGTACGCTCTAAAACATTGGCATTTAAATCAATGCCGGCGTCTACTAAAGCCTTGCGACTGGTATCCAAAGCCCAAAGGAAACTCTGGTCGACACCTTTGAATGATTCGGCTGTTAAGCGGTAGCCATTGCTGTCGAAATTGAAGTTTTCGATGTAGCCGCCTTTATCACAGTAAAAGCGGTCTGATTCACCTTGCACGCCCTGATAGCTTTCAGGTTTAGCGCCTAATTTTTCAGCGCTTAATGTGGTTCGAGAATCTTTTTTGTTTAGCAGGTTTTGCCAAAAGTCTTTTGGCGTATCAGCTTCTGGGTATTGGTTGGCAATACCGACAATTGCGATCTTGTTGCACTTCACTTGCTGTTTGTTCTGAGCCTGATTCTGGTTTGATTGAGAACTCATACTAGCTCTCCTTGATGATTCACTGGGCTGCCTTGAGACACACCGCTTAATTGCTTAGCGGCGGTGATCTGTTGTTCTAGCCCTTGAATAAGTGGCTCGACAGACAATGGGATTTGATGAGTAATGAACTGACCAATGCACTTGATGAGCGTGACAACATCATCACCACCTTTGGCATTGGAAGCGATTGAGCAGTACTGGTCTGCTACGTTGTCGCTGCGGTTGATCTTGTCGATCAATGTGCTGGTTTGACGATCGGCACCCACTTCAACAAACAGGCGAGCACCTTGCTGACGTGCACTCTGGATCAACGCGGTGAAATCCAGCGTCGAACAGAAAGTATCGGCAATTGAAAGGGCGATGCTGTCGCGGTCGATATTGATTGGTGCACCAGTTGGCAAGCCAGCTGCGCTGATAAAGCGGATATGCTTTGGCAACTCGTCGAATAGTGGTTGCGTGTAAAACTCTCGCACTTGGCTATGCTGACTTAACGCTGGTGTGGTGTGCATTGCGGTAACACGGTTCGCGGCAATGCCACGTTTACCCAGTTTCTTGAGCAGAGCACGACAAGTGCTTTCACACCCGGCCAGTACGCAGGTGTCACCTTGGATGATAGCGAGATAAGCACGTGGAAATTCGGGTAATAGAGCCTCAATCGCTTGCGCATCACTGCGAACCACAAAGCTATTCCACTGGATGCTTTCGTCGCCGTTTAACTGCCAATCTTGACGCACCGCGGTGAGTTCGCCAGAAATAGCCGTCGTGAAAATTGGACTGGTTTGAGTCATCTCAATCAGCGCATGTGGGTTCTTCCAAACATTTAAGCTAGCCCACATGGAGGCTTCACCCTTGGAGTAACCTAAAGCGAAGTCTGGCTGCACTTTGAATTCATCACATAGCAGTTGTGTTAACAGATAACTACTGCCGACACCTGCAATTGCCGATTCACTAAGCGACATTTCTTGCGAGTCTTCAGCGTAGGTTTTGTCAGCCTGCAGCATTTCTTTCAGGTTACCTTCGCGCTCTAAACGAGCAAATAACTGTGGGAAATGGTGGTGAAATTCACGCAACATACCGGGATAAACCGTGCCAACACCTGGGTAAACAAATGCAACGCCACCTTTGCTTTGAGGCTTCGGTGAGAAACAACTGCCCGCTGGAGTCTTGTATTGGCTATTGTCAGCCATTACTTTTGGCAACGCATTTTCTAGCGCTGTGATCTCTTGTATTGCAGCCTCAGTTGAAGCTGCCTGAATCACGATGTTCGCACCAACGCCAGCATTGTGCTGAACGCTTTGGAAGTGACTTAGGTTTGAATGCATCATGGTGGCGATAGCAAGTTCACGGTCTGCCGATTCGTTAACGCATTTAAGCTCTTCTCTTAACGAGGCTAACAGAGAAACCAATTCGGCTTGTTCGTTGCCAGAAACCACAAACATCAAACGCTCGCTTGATAGCAAGGGTTTTGGTTCTTGCAAACCGGTCGCTTGAGTCAATATCAGGCTGGTGGCTTTTTGGCTATCGTCACTGAAAGTTAACGCAGCAACACGTGCTTTGTTCGGCTCAGTGAACCAGTAATTATTAGCTAGTGAATGGTTAGGTAATGAATGGCTCGGCAATGAGCGGCTCGATATTGCATTCACCATATTCAACAATTGACCAAACTGTTGCGAAGCCGATAAGTCAGAGTGTTGCTGTTGATGACTTAAATCTGTAGCGGGGCGGCGCGCAATATCCAGAGCAAGCTGAACGCTATCTCCAGTAGCTGTATCTACAAAACCCGCTAGATAAGCGTGTGGATGAATCTTGTTTTGAGCAGCGGTCAGTGCACTCAACATCACTAAGGATAGAGCGTGAGAATCCAAACAAAGCTTAACAACATTACCTTGACTGACTGCCTCAATAGCTTGAGCAAGTGCTTGATTAAAATTGCCATCAACCACAACAGTCATCATCTCAGGAAGCGAAGGTGATAAGTTGGCAGAAAGCTCAGCTGCGTTTGCTGGCTGAGCTAAAAGAGCGATGCGCAATGGCATCGCTTTATTAGTAGGAACAGTCACTATGACAATTGCTCCTTTTCTGGGTTCTTAGTCGCCTCTTTCTTTGATACTGCTGAGCTAGACTTCGGCAAAAATGCGTCGTTTAAGCTCTTGCTGATGGTGACTTTTGCACCTTTCATTACTGCGCTTAAACGACCATCTTGGTGGTAAAGCGAGATATCAGCTTGCAGCGAACGAGCCGTGCTTTTTATCACGCTCAGCTCTAGCCAACCTTGGTCACCATTGTGCATCGGTGCGTAACAAATAAACTCACCGATTGCAGACGGTAGGCTTGCCGCGCCGTATTTCAATCGAGCCCATACCAACATGGCTTGCAACAGATAATCTTCAGCAAATGGCTGGCTATCACCAAAACCTTGTTTAGGAATAAATGATCCGCAGTCGCTGTTTTCAATCTGAGGCAATTGGCACTGAGCCAGTAAGCCTAAGTCGTCAAAGCGTTCAACTGAGGTAATACCTTGCAGTCTTGGTCCGTGAAACAGAGTGCCGTCGCTGTATAGAGCTTGTGCCGTTGTTACAGGTGCTGAAGTGTTGGCTCCAAAGCGCTTTTCTGACGCTTGTTGAACATCTTCAGACACTTGCACAGAGGCAACTTGCAACTGAGCTTGATACTGTGGTCGCCCTTGGCAACTGATCACCGCTTTTAGCTGATCTTTTGATTTAGCGTCAGAAGAAAGAACCAGTTTCAGCTCTTGCACTTCATCAGTATCAAAAATCACACCCTTAAGCAGTTTGTAGTTGTGAACGCTAACGTTCACCCCTAACAGTTGCTCTGCGACTTCACGCATCCATTGGATGGCACACACTGTCGGTAACACTGGGTTACCGGCAATGCAGTGATCTTGAATGAAAGGCAATGCCTTAGGATCAAGACGACGTGTCACAGTGATGCTTGTATTCAGCGGACTCTTTGCAAGATGCACAGACTCCGCATTAAGCTTTTTTACAGCAGCTTCCTTGTTGTCAGAACCTTGCATGCTCGTACCAACCAGCAGTTGAATGCCAGTTTCGTTCAGTAGTTGAGAACTAAATAGCTCTGCACCCGCCTGAAGAGGAATCACGTACACACCACGCTCTGTAAACATACGTTTCAGTGCTGCGTTTACCATGCCGCCGTCCCACGGTCCCCAGTTGAAGCTCATTACTTTCGCTTGAGGGTTACGCGCAGACAGTTGTAGAGCCGCTTTGTTTAGGATCTCGTTAGACATTGAGTAATCGCTTTGGCCTGTGTTTCCATAGAAACCCGCCGCCGAAGAGAACATCGCAATCAGTTTTAACTTGCCGCTATCAAGACCACCAAGAACCGCTTCTAGTCCGCCCACTTTGGTGCCGTAAACCATGTTCAGTTCATCAAGTGTTTTATCTTGAATATGCTTGTCAGCCAGTACACCTGCACCGTGGATAAGACCACTGATACCGTCGAAGTTTGCCAGTGTTTTTGCTACTGACTCATGGTTCGATACATCTAGGCTTAGGTATTCAGCGCTCGCGCCAATCTCATTGAAAGCGGCTAGTGCTGTGTTGATTTCAAGGCTGCTCAATACCGGTTTTAGCAAGGCATCAACTTTCTTCGGCGTTGGTTTGTCACCTGTTGCTTGCAGGTGAGCGATAGCCGCTGGTTTTAGCTCTTTCTCTTGCTTGCCTTGTGCCCACTGAGGTAGCTCAGCTGAAGTAATATGCTTACTACGACCTGCAAGAATGAAATGAGACTTACATTGCTTAGCAAGCGTCAGTGCACATTCAAACGTCACGCCTTTAGCGCCACCAGTTACGAGAACTTTGTCGCTCTTGGTGAGTTGAGCGCCTGTGTTCTTCGTTTGTGCAGCACCCGGTGTTGCCGCAATCAATGTTGCACGACCAGATTCCCCGTTTTCTGCATGGCTAAGGCCGATTTCAACCGTGTTGGTATCGATGTCGAACAGTTCGCCTGTGATAGCTTCAGCTAGGTGGCTTGCATCAATCGAAGCTTCAGCATCCAATGCACGGCAGAACACGTTTGACCATTCATGGCTCAGTGTCTTCGTTAGACCAGACAACGCAGCTTGGTTAAGTTCTGCGTTCGCTAATTGCTTAGTATCTAGGTAACCAAAGCCACCATCAATACGGCTTAGTGTGAAGAACACACTGCGACCAGAAACGGCATTCAGTTGGCCATTTAAGTGCTTGGCGAATAAGAACGCTGTCGTCAGTGAAGCTCTTGAGTCTGCATTCAAGTTAACCGCTTGCTCGTTGCTTTGTTTAGCATCAACGATAGCTTGTAGGTGAATGAAGCCAGCAATCACTTTGTTCGACGTTTTCAGGTCTGCTTCGATGTCGTTAATAACTGCAGTCACACCCGCATCATCGACGCTGTTGAGTGTGTAGCTTGCGATTTCACTGTTTAAAGGTGACGCGGCAGAAAGAGCACTACGCACTACAGCAACTTGAATGCCGTTAGCGGTCAACTTTTCTGCTAGAACACCAGCGTTGTGACCATCATCTGTGATCACGACACAAGCGTCTTTTGAGAAACAATCGACGAGTTTATCTGCCGCTGGTAGCTTTTTTAGCGCTACCTCATTGTGTGGAGGAAGTTCCGCTGTCGCTGTTTCTGCGATAGGCGTTACTGATTCAGCTTTTGGAGTCGCTACGGGTGCAGCAGCGGATAGCTTGCTTTGCATGTAAGTAACGATTTCACCAAGCGTACGACACTCAGCTAGGTCTTCAGGGTTTAGTTCTGGCAGTGTTGGTAGCTGGTCTTGAACTGTACCTAGGATCTCAACGCGTTTGATAGAGTCGATACCAAGGTCTGCTTCCATGTCCATCGCTAGGTCGAGCATTTCTGCGGGGTAGCCAGTTTTATCGGCAACCACTTCCATCATTGTTGATTGTACATGAGCAGGATTTAGGTCATTGCTCGTGCTTTCTGCAGCGGTTGTAGCTGCTTCTGGAGCGACTGTCGCTGCTTCCGAACTAGGAGCTAACTTGCTGTTCATGTAGTCAACGATTTCGCCAAGAGTACGACACTCAGCCAAATCTTCAGGGTTCAGCTCTGGCAATGTTGGTAGCTGATCTTGAACTGTTCCAAGGATCTCAACACGTTTGATTGAGTCGATGCCAAGGTCTGCTTCCATGTCCATTGCTAGGTCTAGCATTTCTGTTGGGTAGCCCGTTTTATCAGCCACTACGCTCAGCATTGTGCCTTGAACTTGTTCTGCGTTTAAACCGTTTGATACTGCTTGCACTGGTGCAGATACTTGAGCCACTACTGGAGCAGAAGCTGGAAGCTTACTGTTCATGTAGTCAACAATCTCACCAAGAGTGCGACATTCAGCGAGGTCTTCAGGGTTTAGTTCTGGAAGAGTCGGTAGTTCATCTTGAACCGTACCAAGAATCTCAACACGCTTGATTGAATCGATACCAAGGTCAGCTTCCATATCCATTGCTAGATCTAGCATTTCAGTCGGGTAGCCCGTCTTCTCTGCTACCACCTCTAACATCGTCTTCTGAACAACAGCTGCATCTAGTCCATTGTTAGCTGCTGCTGGAGCAACTACTTCCGTTTGTGCTGCAACTGGTGCAGAAGTTGGGAGCTTGCTGTTCATGTAGGCAACGATTTCGCCAAGAGTGCGACACTCAGCTAAGTCTTCAGGGTTTAGCTCTGGAAGAGTAGGCAGTTCATCTTGAACCGTACCAAGAATCTCAACACGCTTGATTGAATCGATACCAAGGTCTGCTTCCATATCCATTTCTAGAACAAGCATTTCCGTTGGGTAACCGGTCTTCTCAGCAACCACTTCTAGCATGGTTTGTTGAACGACTTTTGCATCAAGACCGTTAGCAGCTTGAACAGGAGCAGTTGCGCTTGGTTGTGCTGCCACAGGCGCTGATGCTGGCATCTTGCTGTTCATGTAGGTAACGATTTCACCAAGAGTACGACATTCAGCTAAATCTTCAGGGTTCAGCTCTGGTAGGTTCGGCATTTCGTCTTGAACGGTACCAAGGATCTCTACGCGCTTGATTGAGTCGATACCAAGGTCTGCTTCCATGTCCATTTCTAGATCAAGCATTTCCGTTGGGTAACCCGTTTTCTCAGCGACCACTTCTAGCATCACTTTTTCAGCATCGGCTGATTGTACTGCCACTGGTGCAGCCACAGGATCCGGTTGCGCTTTAACTGGCACAGGTTGAGCTGCAACAGGCGCTGCCGCTTGAGCCGCTACTTGTGGTGTAGGAACGGCTTTCTGTACTGGAGCTTGCTGAGCTGCTGTCTTTTGAAGCGGTGCAGCTTGAACTGGCACAGCCTGTACAGGAGCAGCTTGTACTTGAGCTACAGGCTGTTGGACGATAGCTGCTGGAGTAGTTGGAGCTTGAATCACTGGTTGAGCATTTACTGGCGCAACGAAGGTTGGTTGTGCCGTTTGTACTGAACCTTGCGTCAGCATATTAAGTGCTGAGTTGTTGCTGTGCGCTTGCATTTCTAGGTAATGAGCGTGAGCTTTTAGCGTTTCAGCTTGGTGCTGGTGGAACATTTCCATAGAACGCTGTAGGTTATCAGGAATTGCTACGCCTGCTGTTGCCATTTTCGCTTGCTCAGACATTAGGGTGTTGAACGTGTCACCGTATTGCTGAGGAATCGCAAGGAACTGCTGATGTACTTCTGCTGCTTGTTGTTGAGCATTGAAGAACGACTGCAATGAAGACTCATCTACCGTTACTTGAGCTGCTGGCTGAATAGTTGCTGGGGCAGTTTGAACCACTTGTGATTGTGGAGCAGCTGTTCCTACTTGTGCACTTGGTGCTGGAGCAGTTGACTGTTGTACATTTGAAGCTTGAGGAGCAGCCACAGGTACTTCAACGATTTCTGTTTTAATCACTTCTTTTTCCACGATTTTCTCGACTTCAACTTTCACTTCAACAATCTCAGTCTTTTCGGTGACGTTGCCCGAAGCCAATGATTGATCCATTTTCTTACGAGTAGCAGGGCTGATGTAGTTGGTTGCATTCAGCTTGATGTTCATTGGTGATGCCTTCGCAGGTTCAGCAATGTCAGCTTGGTAAGGGTCAATGTTGTCTAATGAAACACCTGCCACACATAGTTGAACTGCAGCTAAACGAAGCTGTTGGTCACTGTCGCCTTTAGGGCTTGGGTTGATACTGATTGCGTAAAGCTCTTCGTTCTTATCAGCCAATGTTTTCTCAACCAGCTTTTGAAGAATGTTTTTCGGACCGAACTCAACGAATACACGCGCGCCTGCTTCATACATCGCTTCAATTTGCTCGCTGAAACGAACCGATTGCAGCATGTGCTGTTTGAATGCTTTCTTAATCGCTTTAGCGTCTTTGCTGTACAGCTTGCCCGTTGCATTTGAGTAAAGCGGCAGTGTTGGAGCGCTGAATGAAGCTTTATCAATTGCAGAAGCAAATGGTTTTTGAGCGTGAGCAACAAGCGGTGTGTGGAAAGCCCCAGAAACTGGCAGAGCAATCGCTTTGAAGCCTTGTTCAGTTAGCGCTTGTGCTGCTTGTTGAACCGTCGCAGTTGGACCTGCAATAACCAGTTGAGTCGGAGCGTTGTAGTTAGCAATACTCACGCCTTCAAATTGGCTGATGCAGCTTTCAACGGCTGGAAGTTTGTCTGCATCTAGGATGACTGCAAACATAGTACCGCTGTCGCCTTGTTCAGGTGTCGCTGCCATCGCATCGCCACGAGCGAAAGCTAGCTGGTAGTAATCTTCTTGCGAGATAACACCCGATGCACATAACGCGCTTAGCTCACCAAAGCTGTGGCCTGCGACCATATCTGCTTTGAAGCCAGCTTGAGTCATGATGTCGAACTGACCCATAGACACAGTACCAATTGCACTTTGCGCATTGGCCGTGTTGGTTAACACAGCTTCTTGAGCTTTGGTTGCTTCTGGTGTGAAAGTTGGAATTGGGAACAGAATTTGCGATAAGGCCGTCTTCTTGTGCTGACCAAATACTTGATCCGCTTGAGCAAGCTGTTGGCGCATTTCTGGGTAATGACAAGCAAGCTCGCGACCCATGTTGAGGTATTGCGAACCTTGACCTGCAAATAGTGCCGCGACTTTACCTGCACCGTTTTCAGCAATCAGTGCTGACTCACGGTAGCTAGTACCGTTCGGCATCTGCCAATGTGTTTTGGTTTGGCTCTCAAGCATAGAAATCGCTTGAGTCAGTTGCGCTTGAAGGTCTGCTTGGTCAGTCACGACTAAACCAAGACGAGCATGCTGATCGTTTACTTCACGTAGAGAGTGTTGCTCAGCAAGTGCTTCCAGTTTGAACGCAGCATCGGCAGCTTGAGTTGAAACCTGTTTTAGCTCGTCGATCAGTGCTTGGCGAGATTCTGCGCTGAACAACAGAGTTTGCGGTACTTGGCGCTGACGGTATTTGTCACCGCGAGCGTGCTCTGGCGTGTACTCTTCTAATACAACGTGGAAGTTAGTGCCACCAAAACCGAATGAGCTGATACCTGCACGGCGCGGTGTGCCGTCGACACGTTGCATCCAAGGGCGCGTTTGTGTGTTTAGGTAGAATGGTGAGTTCTCGATGTCCAGTTTAGGATTCGGGCTCGACACGTTGATCGTTGGCGGAAGTACTTTGTGGTGTAGTGCCAGTGCAGCTTTGATTAAACCTGCAGTACCGGCGGTTGATTTGGTGTGACCAATTTGAGATTTCACAGAGCCTAATGCAATGTGTTGCTTCTCTTCGTTGTTCTCACTGAATACCGAGTTTAAGCCACCAAATTCAGCCACATCACCTGCTGCGGTACCTGTGCCGTGCGCTTCTAAAAGGCCAAGCGTGTGCGGTGCGAAACCAGCATCATCGTAAGCGCGTTTTAGTGCTTTTGCTTGTCCTTCAGGGCGAGGCGCGTAGATACTCTTGAACTTACCGTCCGAAGAAGAACCGACACCTTTAATCACTGAGTAGATTCTGTCGCCATCGCGCTCTGCATCTTCAAGACGCTTAAGAGCAACCATGCCAATGCCTTCACCAATCATCATGCCTTTGGAGTCGATATCGAAAGGTTGAATGGTTTCATTAGTGGTAAATGCAGGTGTTTTCGAGAAACTCATGTACATGGTTGGTGAGTTATCAGTACACACACCACCTGTGATCATCATTTCACTGCGACCTTCAACCAGCTCACTCAGAGCCATGCGCATTGCGGCTAGAGAACCTGCACACGCAGCATCTACTACACAGTTAATGCCACCAAGGTCAAAGCGGTTAGCAATACGACCTGAAATAACGTTACCCAATGAACCAGGGAACGAGTTCTCTTCCCAGTGGATGTATTGGTCTTGGAACTTTTTGATCAGCATTTCGCTGTCTTCGTCGTTGATGCCACTGCTCTTGAAGACTTTTTTCAAAACAGGGTATTGAAGACGAGCATTTAGGCTTTGAGCGATCTTCTGACCACCACCCACACCGAGCGTAATACCGATCTTATCGCGATCGTAACCTTCAGGAAGTTTCGCATCTTCAAGTACTTCTTTTGCCACGATCAGAGAAAGCAGCTGTGACGTATCAGTCAGTTCAAGGATATTTGGCGGAAGACCGAACTCCATAGGGTTGAAGTCAACTTCTGGGATGAAACCACCGCGCTTACAGTAAGATTTGTCTGGCGTTGTACGATCTGAATCGTAGTAATCTTCTGGACGCCAGTGCGTATCAGGCACTTCGGTAATTGCATCGATCTTTTCGCTGATCAAATCCCAGAACTTGTTTAAGTAACGAGAGTTCGCAAACATGCTTGCCATTCCAACGATAGCAATAGGCATGTCTTTAAGACGTTTATTAAGTCGAGTGTCGTCGACTGATTCCGGGGTATTTTTTTCGGGTTGGCTCATTATGAGTCTCCACTTGAAATCACTGAGGGCGATGTCGTGTTTTGAGGCTGCGCTTTTAAAGCTATAGAAAGAAAATCTGAAACAGATTTAGGGAAGCGCAGCTGAAAATTCAGGTTGCTGAGTGGCGGCAACCAGATAGAAATTAGGCTTTCGAAGTGCGTTGACTTACGAGAGTAGGGGAGGTGTTTCATGCGCGACGGTGGCATTCAAATGTTGAGGCGATGTCCATTAAAATCCTGTTCAAAGTCTGACTAAACGACAAGTCGGTATCCGCAAAGAAAACGTGTGAATTTGTTTAATGGTTGAGCAGGCTACCCGAGGTGAGTGGTCGATACAATGCTCCCAGAGGCCACTATGATCTGTTCAGACCAGATGAATTTGGCATGGTTTTGATTTTTGTATTTTTAATTTAATTAACTTATTGATAATTAATGGGTAAGAGTGGTTTTTTAGTGTTTTTGCTCTATATTTTTAGTTGGTGAGATCTATGTCATATTTTTGTAAGTAACATTTAATGGATGCCTCTTGTGTAAGGCTAAGTGTGATCTGTGTTTTAATTTGTTATTATTTGAAAAATTAGTTTTAAGTCCTCATATGAAGGGGGTTTCCCTCCCGTATTCTCTAGGTTCCACTTAATTCATAGGTGAGTTAAATTTGTTCGATTGGGTTGTTCCGATCGTGTTTTGAAGAGTGATTTATAGAAGTGAGTTCGAGTTAAATGAAAACTCCCGTTGTTGATTTGTGGCTATGTTCTCTGGGTAACTTGAATGACCAGCCAGACATTGTATCTCAGCTCAAAAAGAGACTGACGGCCGACGAGATAGCCAAAGTTGAGCGCTATCGAATACCTTCATCTCAAATTCAGGCCCTGTATGTTCGCAACTACCTAAGAAAGGTGCTGTCTAGCTATTCTGATTTGATGCCTGAAGCGTGGTGCTTTGAATATGGTGAGAAAGGGAAGCCAAGATTAATTGAGAAACAACAAATAGAAACCGGCCTGAATTTCAATATCAGTCATAGCAAAGAACATTTGTTAGTCGCGGTTTGCCAGAGAGAAGGGAAGCGAGTTCAACTGGGTGTCGATATCGAACATGCAAGAAGCTCGACCAATATCGATTCGATCATGAAGCACTATTTTTCAGATAAGGAATTGGCGGATTTACTTAAACTTAGTAAAGAGCTGCAGAGAGAGCGCTTTTTCGATCTATGGGCGCTGAAGGAGTCGTATATCAAAGCGACGGGCAGGGGGCTAGCCACATCGTTGCGAAGCTTTTCGTTTGATTTCTCCAATCTGACGGAGCAAACAGTGCCAATTCACCCTTCGAATTTTCAACCAAAGTTGCAGGATGAAATTAGATTTCATGGTGAAATCAGCATATACAGTGGAGTTGGGTTGGATGTTACTGAGCAAACCGATATTTCTACAGATTGGCAATGTTGCTTAGGGCGGTTGGATGAGCAGTATCGCTTTGCGGTTACGCTCGGCGGAAATTTGCTACCGATGCAGATAGAGATGAGAACCTTTCCATCATCTCATCTCTTTTAAGCTAGCTTGGTGAGGTGAAGTTAGCTCGTTTCGCCAAGCATCGCTTTTAATACTTCAGCGGGTACAGGCTGAAGTTGCTTGTCTTTATCAAGGCAGACCATTTCAATATCACCAATCACAGCAGGCTTAGTGGCATCTTTGCGCCACACTTCTTGTCGCCATAGCGTTTTGTATTTTCCATCGAGTTCAAAAGAGGTTCTGATATCGCAAACCTCAGCGAACTCAACCCCATCTTGGAAAGTCATGTTGGCTTTATACACCGCAAAACCTAATCCGTGCTCATTCCACAAGGTCGCCAGTTTATCGCTGCCCAAGACATGTTCGCGCGCACGCTCGAAGTATTTAAGAAAGTTAGGGTGATAAACCACACCTGAGTGATCGGTATCTTCATAGTAAATCTGTACTGGGTGATGGTAGACCTGACTCATTGGTAGCAACTCTTGGTAAGTAGTGGATCAGTAAATCTGACTAAGTTGTGCAGCACTTTACAGGATAGGTCGAAATTACTTCAAGGCATCATCGACTATCGAGCTTTTGGTCAGACCTCATTCGGCCTTATTCATTACTAATACATTGGTCAGCTTCCACCCATTTACAAATATTCTATGTGTCATTTTCCACCCATTAACTCTTACCGCGAGTTCGCGACTACTGCAGATAGAACTGATGAAGCCTTATGGTTAAAGGCTTGTTAATAGTTTGTGTTAATGTGGCGCGCTAATTGCCTTAGTGAAAGCACGCAGTTCCCATTGAAGGGCTGCTTTGTTTACTAAGGAGAATAATAATGTTTAAGCCTCTTACCCTGCTGTCTGTATCTGCTCTGGCGCTCACAAGTTTTAATGCTGCTGCAAACTGTGACCCTGGTGAAATCGTGATTAAATTCAGTCACGTAACCAATACCGATAAGCACCCGAAAGGCATTGCCGCTTCTCTACTAGAAGAGCGAGTAAACACTGAAATGAATGGTAAAGCTTGTATGCAAGTTTTCCCTAACTCGACACTTTACGATGATAATAAGGTACTGGAAGCCCTGTTAAATGGTGATGTTCAAATGGCGGCACCTTCGCTGTCTAAATTTGAGAAATTCACTAAGAAATACCGCATTTTTGACCTTCCTTTCCTATTTGAAGACGTAGAAGCCGTCGACCGTTTCCAAAACTCAGAATCTGGTGAAAAACTGAAGAATGCGATGAAGCGTCGTGGTCTTCAAGGCTTAGCATTCTGGCACAACGGCATGAAACAAATGTCGGCGAACAAACCTCTTATCAGCCCTGAAGATGCAAAAGGTTTGAAATTCCGTGTGCAAGCATCAGACGTTTTGGTAGCTCAGTTTGAACAACTAGGCGCTAACCCACAGAAGATGTCTTTCAAAGAAGTGTACGGTGGCCTGCAAACCAAGGTTATCGATGGCCAAGAGAACACATGGTCAAACATCTACGGTAAGAAGTTCTTTGAAGTACAAGACGGCGTGACTGAAACCAATCACGGTATCTTGGATTACCTAGTGGTAACGTCAAACGACTTCTGGAAAGACCTACCTGAAGATGTACGCACACAGCTTGGTACTATCGTTCAGGAAGTGTCTGAGACGCGTAACGCAGAATCTTCAAAAGTTAACCTAGCGAACAAAAACAACATCATCGAAGCTGGTGGTGAGGTTCGTACACTTACGCCTGAACAGCGTGAAGCATGGGTAGTTGCGCTTCAACCTGTATGGAAGAAGTTTGAAAAAGACATCGGTTCAGATCTTATCGATGCAGCGTTAGCTTCAAACCAATAATACCGCTAAGGGAGTGGCGAGTATTCGTCACTCCTTATTAAAACAATTATAAGCGGAGTTAATTATGGAAAAGCCTCAAATGGAACAACCAAATTCTAGCGAATCAGCACTGGAAACCTCTCTTTTTTCCAAAGTCGGAAGAGTTACGGATGTGATTGAAGAGTCATTAATCGCATTTTTCCTTGGCGCAATGACGCTACTTACTTTTGCCAATGTGGTATTTCGATACGCATTCAATGACAACATATTATGGGCACTGGAATTGACGGTGTTCATGTTTGCTTGGATGGTGTTGGTCGGCGCATCTTATGGTGTTAAAAAACATTTCCACATTGGTGTTGATGTCATCATCAACCTTGCCCCTGAAAAGCTACGCAAAGTGTATGCGTTAATCGCGGTGACCAGCTGTCTAGCATTTTCAATCTTACTTCTTATCGGCTCTTGGAATTATTGGTACCCATTCGCGACCGATCGCGCATGGTATGAGACCGACGATATTCCAATGCCAGAGATGCTTCAGTTTCTTGCTGATTGGCTGAATGAAGGCGAACGATACGAGAAACTGCCACGCTTTATCCCTTACATGGCGCTGCCGATTGGTATGGCAATGCTGACGTTCCGTTTTGCTCAAGTTGCTTACCAAGTAGTAACCGGCAAACTCGACCGCATGATTGCTGGTCATGAAGCCGAAGAAGAGCTGGATGCATTGAAAGCGGACGTGCTAGCGGGTTCTGATGAAGACGCGACAGCGGTATTGGATTCGACTAAGTCCAACAAGGCGAGTGAATCGGATACAAAATCTAACGGTAAGGAAGACTAATCATGGCAATGTTATTTCTATTTTTAATGGTAATTGCTTTCATGTTGGTCGGTGTACCAATTGCGATTTCCCTAGGTTTATCGAGCGTAATATTCTTATTAATGCACTCAGATGCATCATTAGCTTCAGTCGCACAAACGCTGTTTAATGCTTTTGCAGGTCACTACACACTCTTAGCGATTCCTTTCTTTATATTGGCCTCTAGCTTCATGTCCACAGGTGGCGTGGCGAAACGTATTATCCGTTTTGCGATTGCAATGGTGGGTTGGTTCCGCGGCGGTCTGGCGATGGCATCGGTTGTGGCATGTATGATGTTCGCGGCGCTGTCTGGTTCGTCTCCGGCAACGGTAGTTGCAATAGGTAGTATTGTTATCGCGGGTATGATCAAGAACGGCTACTCAAAAGAGTTCGCTGCAGGGGTTATCTGTAACGCGGGTACTCTGGGTATCTTGATTCCGCCTTCAATCGTGATGGTGGTATACGCAGCGGCGACCGATGTATCGGTAGGTCGTATGTTCTTAGGTGGCGTTATTCCTGGCCTGTTGGCGGGTGTGATGTTGATGATTGCTATCTACATTGCGGCGCGTATTAAGAAGATTCCTGCACAGCCATTTGTTGGTTGGGGCGAGATGTTCGCAGCCGCGAAAGATGCGAGCTGGGGCTTGTTACTGATTGTCATCATTTTGGGTGGTATCTACGGCGGTATCTTTACTCCGACCGAAGCAGCGGCTGTTGCAGCGGTGTACGCCTTCTTCATTGCCAACTTCATCTACAAAGATATGGGGCCGTTTGCGGACAAGAACAACACCAAGCCGGCGCTGGTTAAGGTATTTCAAACCTTCTTCCATAAAGACACCAAAGATACACTTTACGATGCAGGCAAGCTGACGATCATGTTGTTGTTTATCATTGCCAACGCTCTGATTCTTAAGCATGTACTGACGGAAGAACGTATCCCTCAAATGATCACTGAGTCTATGCTTTCTGCAGGCTTAGGTCCGATCACCTTCTTGATTGTAGTGAACGTTCTACTCTTGATTGGCGGGCAGTTCATGGAGCCATCAGGCTTGTTGATCATCGTAGCGCCGTTGGTATTCCCAATTGCAATTGCTCTGGGTATCGACCCCATTCACCTTGGTATCATGATGGTGGTGAACATGGAGATAGGGATGATAACCCCGCCAGTTGGACTCAATTTGTTTGTGACCGCAGGGGTCGCGAAGATGTCGATGATGAACGTGGTCAAAGCGGCGCTACCTTGGGTGGGCGTGATGTTCTTGTTCTTGATTATCGTAACCTACGTGCCTTGGGTTTCTACATGGTTACCAACCACCTTGATGGGCCCGGAGATCATCACGAAATAGTGAGTGAAATCATAGCGAAGTGATGGGGAGGGCTAAACCTCCTCATCAATGATTTTTCCATATCGAGAGCCAGAATCAATCAGTCCATACAGCGCTCTTTTCGCCTCTAACTCTGGTGTGTCTAAGTTGACATGATTATCAGTGTAAAAAATACCATCTATCTCGAAAGTATCGGTGATCGAGGGAACTTTTGTTTTCTCACCCATAATGACCCCTACTAAGTTGGTTGCATATCATCCTGTTGAGAGATAAGTATAGGTGATCTTGCTCGCAAACCTAATTTAGTTTGGTTCTACCTTATAAGACTCTTTCGTTAGCTGGTGTTTTTGCATCTTATCGTAGAGGGTTTTCCTCGGTAATTGCAGCCTCTCCATGGTCTCTTTAATGCTGCCATTACACTCAATAAGCGCTTGCTTTAACGTGTTTTTCTCAAAGTCAGACACTAGTTCTGCCAAAGACAGTTCTTGACTGATTTGATTGGTGTTGTCTGATAAGTGAGAAAGCTTACCTAAAAGTACAAACCGCTCTGCAGTATTACGTAATTCTCGTACATTTCCCGGCCAATCGTGGGCTAAAAGTGCGTGCAGTTCCTGTTGGGGGAGTGCTGGTGCTGTCTTGCCATAACGTGCAGCAGCGACCAGTAAGAAGTGATGGAAAAGTGCAGGGATATCTTCTTGGCGACTTCTTAACGGTGGTAAATCCAAGGTGACGACATTAAGTCGGTAGTAGAGGTCTTGGCGAAAAATGCCTTTTTCAGCCGCCTTCTTTAGGTCGACTTTGGTTGCAGCGATTACTCTAATATCGAGAGGCACTAAACCGTTTGAGCCAACCCTTTCAATGACGCGCTCTTGCAAGACGCGCAACAGTCGAATTTGTGCCTGCATCGGCATGGATTCGATCTCATCTAAGAATAGGGTTCCACCTTGAGCAAACTCGAACTTGCCAATGCGTTTATTCTCTGCACCTGTGAATGCGCCTTTTTCATGGCCGTACAACTCACTTTCAATCAGATTTTCAGGTACCGCACCGCAATTGACCGCAACAAAGTTCTGTTCGCGTCGACTGCTCTGTTCATGCAGAGAGCGTGCGACTAATTCTTTGCCTGTGCCTGTCTCACCAAACAACAAAATATCGGCGTTAGTGTCGGCAACGTGAGTGATGATAGAGCGAAGTTCAGTCATTGATTGCGTGTCACCAATGATTCTCGGTCCTAGTGCTTTACTCGCCTTTAAAGAGCGCTTTAATTCAAGATTCTCGAGTGTGAGTTGACGTTTTTCTATTGCTCGCTTGGTCGTCTCTATTAGGCGCTCATTGGCGAACGGTTTCTCAATGAAATCATAGGCGCCATCTTGGATCGCTTGTACAGCCATCGAAATATCGCCGTGACCAGTAATCATAATCACGGGGATCTCTTTGTCTTTGTGCACCACAGTGTTGAGTAGGTCATGCCCGGAAAGGCCTGGTAGACAGATATCAGTGATGATGACGTGAGGTAAGCCGTTCTCTTGAATCGCGAGCAGAGCAGACTCCGCATCGGGAAAGAATTCGGCATCAATATCGGCGAGTTCAAAGCTTTGTTCAATCGCCATTCTTAGATCGGGTTCATCATCAATGAAATAGACGTGACACATAATTATTCCTTTAATCTTTTATTTTTATTATTGGTGAAGGTGTACTGGTTTGCTTGGCGACTAATCTGATTCTTTTGTTGGAACTATGGGTAACTCTATACTAAATCGAGCACCACCTTGTGGGCTGCTACCGGTAACGAGTTTGCCGTTTATTCCGCTGATTATTTGTTGAGAAATCGATAGCCCAAGTCCGAGCCCATTTTTCTTGGTGGTATGGAAGGGTTCAAAAAAATTGCCGTTCGAAGGGGAGGTGAAGCCTGGGCCATTATCATCGACATGAATCAGCAAGGCCTTGACTTGTTGATGGTCGGATTCCCTAACCTCTAACAGAATAGCTAATTGTTTATCATCTTGTTGTTCCATCGCCTGAATCGCATTAGTCAGCAGGTTAATAATCACTTGCTCCAGTTGAATGGCGTTAGCAAGCACGCAAGCATCAAAGGTTTCAGGGAGTTCGTTGACCTTAACTCGTTCACTCTTGAGTTGTGGCTTCATCAGTTCTTTTGACGAGTGCAATACCGGCAGTATCTGTAACGTGTGCAGTTCTTCCGCGGTGGATTTTTTTGCAAAGGAACGAAGCTGGTGGCTGATTTTCGCCATACGGTCAGTGAGCGCCGAGATTCGCGATAGGTTGTCATCGACACGCTCGGTCTTTTCTTTGGCAAGAAACAGTCGGCCATTGTCTGCATAGCTGCGAATTGCAGCGAGCGGGTTATTCAGTTCGTGACTGATGCTCGCTGACATTTGGCCCAACACGGCCAGTTTGGCGGCTTGGATGAGTTCGTCTTGGGTTTGCCTCAATACATGTTCGGTTTCGATACGGTGTTTAATCTCGACATGCAGTTCTGATGTACGCTCAAGCACTTGAAATTCAAGCTTTTGCTTGGCTTCGGATTGCAGCCTATCTATCTGAGCACGTCTTTGTTGTCGATGATGGTTGAGCTGCATCGTTAGATAAATGATCGCAAAGATAAGGCTCAGAACCACAAGGTAAGCCACCAAGTCCCACCAAACTAAATGAGTTGGAGAAAATACTCGGATTGTAAGTTTTGGCTCAGCTAAGAAGCGTGAAGAGCTAAAGAATTGCTCTTGGACGAGCTTGTGTGGAGACTCAATATTGCTAGTCGCGCTCTCGAAATCACCAGAGAAGTGCAGGCTTTCTATTTTTGTATCGAGATACTGTCTGCTTTCTTGAATTCGAGTTTGTTGTTCTTCGCTTAGTGGCTGAAGGCTTTTGAACAGCCACTCAGGATTGCTCGACATAAATACGATCTGGTCTTTATCGTCAGCAACAAAAAAACTCTGTTTGCCTTTCCAGCTTGCTTCAATCAGCGATAAATCCATCTTTACGACAATGACGCCAATAATCTCGGCGGCATAGGAGACGGGGTAAGAATAATAATAGCCTCGTTTCCCTGAGGTTGAACCTAGCGCAAAATATTGATTTTCATTGCCAAGAATCGCTTCTTGAAAGTAGGGACGGAAAGCGAAATTTCGACGAATAAAAGAACGTGGTAGATTCCAGTTACTGGCTGCTATGGTGGTGCCAATGCTGTCTAACAGATAGGTGTCCGATGCTTGAATCACCGAGTTTACGTGTTCTAGATAGCGATTGGTGAGTTCGATTTGCGCTGAGTTACTTGGAGAGTGAAGAGCATCGACCAACTCTTTGTCTTTTGAAAGCAGCTCGGGAATGTGCGCGAACTTGTCGAGTTGGCTTGAAATATGAACAGAAAACCGGTCTAGCTTGGATTGATGATCATTTAACAAACTTTCATAGCTTGTGTTCCATACCCAGTGGCCGCCAACGATCATCAGCAAGCTGTAGGTGACCAACAACAGGATACGAATTCTCAAAGCTTGAAACATGGTGGTTCTCCGCTAAATCGGGCTAACAATACAAAGCCTGCTTTCTCTCATTCATAACAGTAATTAGCGGTAGTTTTTACAGAAAATAGAGAGCCAGCAGATAGGTTTAGGTTAAGGCTTTGTAACGGAGATTGTTGAAAAAGTTATCGACTCTGAGGGGTAAAACAAGAGCAAGATCTCTTTTTAAGGTTTTTAGGAAAAAAAGCCCTCGATTCCCTTGAAAAAGTCGCTATTGTCCCCATTTCTGTTGTGCTAAGTGATGTTTTGATCGTTTTTGTATCATTTAGTTGGACGAATTTAGAGCATTCATCATCAAGCAGAGGTGAACGGCTCGACAGAGATTAAACAGATCGCTAGAATGTCGCGTCTAAAATTTCTGTCCTGAGGCTAATCGGAGATACCTTTCTTGTTTTCGAAAACAAGCTTTATTGCGTTTTAATCGACGCGTGAAGAACGAAGATATCGCTGATTAGTCTGGTGTTTGGTTGAATAATCAATTCAGACATCAATGCTCGATTTTAAATTAGGTGTTCGGATAGAGCACTACACAAGGATGCAGCCAACAACGTCGGCTTTTGAATTAAAGCTAAGTTACGGCTCATATGCTCAGATTACTGAGCCAGTTTTGAGGTTTATATAATGCAAGTTACTGTTGAAACGCTAGAAGGCCTAGAGCGCCGTCTTAATATTACTGTTCCTGCTGCTAACATCGAAGATGCAGTTACAGCTGAACTACGCAACATCGCGAAAAACCGTCGTTTCGATGGTTTCCGTAAAGGCAAAGTGCCAATGAAGATGGTTGCTAAAATGTACGGCAAAGCAGTACGTCAAGACGTGATGGGCGAAGTAATGCAACGTCACTTCATCGAAGCGATCGTTAAAGAGAAAATCAACCCAGCTGGCGCACCAACTTTCGCACCAGTTGAAAACAACGAAGGCGCTGACCTAGTATTCAACGCAACTTTTGAAGTTTACCCAGAAGTTGAGCTGAAAGGTCTAGAAAACATCACTGTTGAGAAACCAGCAGTAGAAGTTAAAGACGCAGACGTTGAAGAGATGATCGAAACTCTACGTAAGCAACAAGCGACTTGGACTGAAGTTGAAGCTGCAGCTGACGCTGGTTCTCGTGCAACTATCGACTTCGTTGGTTCTATCGACGGTGAAGAGTTCGAAGGCGGTAAAGCTGAGAACTTCCCACTAGAGATGGGCGCTGGTCGCATGATCCCTGGCTTCGAAGACGGTATCGTTGGTAAAACAGCAGGTATGGAATTCGAAATCGACGTAAACTTCCCAGAAGATTACCACGCTGAAAACCTGAAAGGTAAAGCAGCTAAGTTCTCTATCAAGCTGAACAAAGTTGAAGCTCGTGAACTTCCAGAACTAAACGAAGAATTCGTTTCTAAGTTCGGCGCTGCTGACGGTGTTGAAGGTCTTAAAGCTGAAGTTCGTAAGAACATGGAGCGTGAGCTTAAGCAAGCTGTTAAGAACCGCATCAAAGAGCAAGCTATCGACGGTCTAGTTAACGAAAACAACATCGACGTACCTTCTGCTCTTATCGATCAAGAGATCGGTGTTCTACGTCAACAAGCTGCTCAACGTTTCGGTGGCAACACTGAAGCTGCTGACCAACTTCCACGTGAGCTGTTCGAAGAGCAAGCTAAACGTCGCGTAGTTGTAGGTCTTCTTCTTGGTGAAGTAATCAAGACTGAAGAACTAAAAGCTGACGACGAGAAAGTTAAAGCTATCATCGAAGAGATGGCTACAGCATACGAAGATCCAACAGAAGTTATTGCTTACTACGAGCAAAACGAGCAAATGATGAACAACATGCGCAATGTTGCTCTAGAAGAGCAAGCTATTGATGCAATCATCGCTAAAGCTCAAGTTTCTGATAAAGAAGTTAGCTTCAACGAGCTAATGAATCAGCAACCTGCTTAATATAGTAATATCTGACGTAGAAGGTTGACGTACGGTCAACAATTCTGCTAACAATGGTCCGTATGATTTAATCATTCGGGCCATTTATTTTAGGGACATAAGAATATGAGCTACCAAGAAAAAAATACAATGCCATCGATTATGGACGCACTAGTTCCTATGGTGGTTGAACAGACTTCCCGTGGTGAACGTTCTTACGATATTTATTCTCGTCTATTAAAAGAACGTATCATTTTCTTAACAGGTCAAGTGGAAGACCACATGGCAAATCTTGTCGTGGCTCAACTGCTTTTCTTGGAATCAGAAAACCCAGATAAAGATATCTATCTTTACATCAACTCACCTGGCGGTAGCGTAACAGCAGGCATGTCTATCTACGACACAATGCAGTTCATCAAGCCAAACGTGAGCACAGTATGTATGGGTCAAGCTTGCTCTATGGGTGCATTCTTACTAGCGGGTGGTACTCCGGGTAAGCGTCACGTGCTTCCAAACTCACGTGTAATGATTCACCAGCCACTTGGCGGCTTCCAAGGCCAAGCGTCTGATATTCAAATTCACGCGCAAGAGATCCTAACGATCAAGCAAAAGCTAAACAAACTATTGGCAGAGCACACAGGTCAGCCTCTAGAGGTTGTTGAACGTGATACAGATCGTGATAATTTCATGTCTGCTGATCAGGCTGTAGAATACGGTTTGGTGGATTCAGTTCTTAATCACCGCGGTCAATAATTGCAGGGCAATTGTTTAACGCAAAGTGATTCAAATTGATATACACTCAAACATAGAGAGTAAAGGCTAAGAGGTTAGCGAATGACAGATAAAAGCAAAGAGGGTGGTAGCGGTAAATTGCTTTACTGCTCTTTCTGTGGCAAAAGCCAGCACGAAGTTCGCAAGTTAATCGCAGGTCCTTCTGTTTACATTTGTGATGAATGTGTCGATCTTTGTAACGACATTATTCGTGAAGAAATTAAAGATGTTCTTCCAAAGAAAGAATCGGAATCGCTGCCAACGCCGCGTGAGATTCGTGAGCATCTTGACGACTATGTAATCGGTCAAGAATACGCGAAAAAAGTGCTAGCAGTTGCAGTATATAACCACTACAAGCGTTTACGTAATGGTGATACGACGGCTGAAGGCGTAGAGCTAGGTAAGAGTAACATTCTTCTTATCGGTCCTACTGGTAGTGGTAAAACACTACTGGCTGAAACACTGGCTCGTTTCCTAGACGTTCCTTTCACAATGGCAGATGCAACAACACTAACCGAAGCGGGTTATGTGGGAGAAGATGTTGAAAACATCATCCAGAAGTTGCTTCAGAAGTGTGATTACGACGTAGCGAAAGCGGAACGCGGCATTGTTTACATCGATGAAATCGATAAGATTTCTCGTAAAGCTGAAAACCCATCGATCACGCGTGACGTGTCTGGTGAAGGTGTACAGCAAGCTCTATTAAAACTTGTCGAAGGTACAGTGGCTTCAGTTCCACCTCAAGGTGGTCGTAAGCATCCACAGCAAGAGTTCTTGCAAGTGGACACGTCTAAGATCCTATTTATCTGTGGTGGTGCATTTGCCGGCCTAGATAAAGTGATTGAGCAACGTGTAGAAACAGGTTCAGGTATCGGCTTTGGCGCAGAAGTGCGTTCAAAAGACGAAACCAAAACTATCGGTGAACTGTTCACTCAAGTAGAACCTGAAGATCTAGTGAAGTATGGTTTGATTCCAGAATTCATTGGTCGTCTACCTGTTACAACTACATTGACAGAGCTTGATGAAGAAGCGCTAATCCAAATCCTTTGTGAGCCAAAGAATGCACTGACAAAACAGTACGCTGCATTATTTGAGCTTGAGGATACAGAGTTAGAATTCCGTGAAGACGCCCTACGCGCAATTGCGAAGAAAGCAATGAACCGTAAAACAGGTGCTCGTGGTCTACGCTCTATCTTGGAGGGTGTTCTACTAGAAACTATGTACGAACTGCCATCTTCAACTGATGTAAGCAAGGTTGTGATTGATGAGTCGGTAATTAATGGTGAGTCAGAACCACTATTGATTTACAGTAACTCAGATAATCAAGCAGCGGTTGCAGAGTAGGTCTTTTTAAGACTACACACTCAAATTGAAAAAGGAGGTAAGCAATTACCTCCTTTTTTTTATTCTTCCATTGAATCCAGTCGTTTAAGCCCCATATACTGCTTTATAAGTTAAAGCGGAAGAGAGAAATATATGAACTTGGAACGTTCCGAGCGTATCGAAATCCCCGTGCTACCTCTACGTGATGTAGTGGTTTACCCACACATGGTTATTCCATTGTTTGTTGGTCGTGAAAAATCGATTACTTGCCTTGAATCGGCAATGGAAGCTAACAAACAAGTACTACTTGTAGCACAGAAAGAAGCGGACACTGATGAGCCTTCAATTGAAGACCTATTTAACGTAGGTACAGTCGCTACTATTCTTCAGTTGCTAAAGCTGCCAGATGGTACTGTAAAAGTACTTGTCGAAGGTCAGCAGCGTGCAAAAATTCACCAGTTCAAAGAGAGTGAGTTTTTCTTAGCGGATGCCGAATACGTTGTAACCTCAGAACTTGACGAAAAAGAACAAGAAGTGGTTGTTCGCAGCGCGATCAATCAATTCGAAGGCTTTATTAAGCTAAACAAAAAAATCCCACCAGAAGTTCTAACATCGCTGAACGGTATTGATGAGGCTGCTCGCCTTGCTGATACTATTGCTGCGCACATGCCACTTAAACTGGTCGATAAGCAGCACGTTCTAGAAATTGCAGATGTGACGGAACGTCTGGAATTCTTAATGGGCCAAATGGAGTCAGAAATTGACATCCTGCAAGTTGAAAAACGCATTCGTGGCCGCGTTAAGAAACAGATGGAAAAGTCTCAGCGTGAGTACTATCTGAATGAGCAAATGAAAGCGATTCAGAAAGAACTTGGTGAGATGGACGACGCACCTGATGAATTCGAGACTTTAAAGAAGAAGATCGAAGATTCTAAGATGCCTCAAGAAGCTCGTGAAAAAACTGAGCAAGAACTGCAGAAACTGAAAATGATGTCGCCAATGTCTGCTGAAGCAACAGTAGTACGTAGCTACATTGATTGGATGGTAGGCGTTCCTTGGGCTAAGCGTTCAAAAGTTAAAAAGAATTTAGCGAAAGCAGAAGAGGTCTTAAACGAAGATCACTACGGCTTAGAGCGTGTTAAAGAACGTATTCTCGAGTACTTGGCAGTACAAAACCGCATCAACAAGCTAAAAGGTCCAATCCTTTGTCTTGTAGGTCCTCCTGGTGTAGGTAAAACCTCGCTAGGTCGTTCGATTGCTGCGGCAACGGGTCGTAAGTACACACGTATGGCACTAGGTGGCGTTCGTGATGAAGCTGAGATTCGTGGTCACCGTCGTACGTACATCGGTTCACTTCCGGGTAAATTAATCCAGAAGATGTCTAAAGTTGGCGTTAAGAACCCACTGTTCCTATTAGATGAAATCGATAAGATGTCTTCTGATATGCGTGGCGACCCATCTTCAGCACTTCTAGAAGTACTCGACCCTGAGCAGAACAATGCATTTAACGATCACTATCTAGAAGTCGATTACGATCTATCTGATGTGATGTTTGTTGCAACGTCTAACTCGATGGACATTCCTGGCCCACTATTGGACCGTATGGAAGTGATTCGCCTGTCTGGTTATACAGAAGATGAAAAGCTGAACATTGCTAAGAGCCACTTACTTGATAAGCAAGTTCAACGTAACGGTCTTAAGCCTCATGAAATTGAGATTGAAGACTCTGCAATCATCGGCATTATCCGTTACTACACGCGTGAAGCGGGTGTACGTAGCCTAGAGCGTGAAATCTCTAAGATTTGTCGTAAAGCAGTGAAGAACATTTTGCTAGACAGCGACCTTAAGTCTGTAACCGTTAACATGGATAACCTGAAAGAGTACTTAGGCGTTCAACGTCATGACTTCGGTAAAGCGGACGAAAGCAACCGTATTGGTCAAGTGACTGGTTTAGCTTGGACTCAAGTGGGTGGTGATCTTCTGACTATCGAAACTGAAGCAATGCCGGGTAAAGGTAAGCTAACGCAAACCGGTTCACTTGGTGATGTGATGAAAGAATCGATTCAAGCGGCAATGACCGTAGTTCGTTCTCGCGCAGAAAAACTGGGTATTAACTCAGATTTCTACGAAAAGCGCGATATTCACGTTCACGTACCGGAAGGTGCGACACCGAAAGATGGCCCGAGTGCGGGTATCGCAATGTGTACTGCATTAGTGTCTAGTTTGACGGGTAACCCTGTAAAAGCTGAGGTCGGTATGACGGGTGAAATTACCCTTCGTGGTGAAGTTTTACCTATCGGTGGCTTGAAAGAAAAACTGCTTGCAGCACACCGTGGTGGCATCAAAACAGTCTTGATTCCTAAAGACAATGAACGTGATTTGGAAGAGATTCCGGACAACGTAATCGCTGACTTGAAGGTGATCCCGGTTCAATGGATTGATGAAGTACTGAAAGTCGCACTAGAACGAGATCCGTCAGGGGTCGAGTTTGACGTGAAAAAATAGTGATGCATAGCAAAAATAAGTAAAGAATTACGCTGATAGACCCGAAAAGGCTTGTCAGCGTTTTTTTTGGACGCTAAGTTATTCGACTAAAGCGGCAGCCCTTTTGTAATAAGGCTTGCAGCTAAATTAAAACCAAAATGGAACGTACAGTCATCGAGAAGTAGTCACAGATGACACATAGGGGAAAAACAGTGAATAAAACACAACTAGTAGAATCAATCGCAGAAAACGCAGACATCTCTAAAGCTTCAGCTGGTCGCGCTCTAGACGCTTTCATCGAAGCAGTTGGCACAACGCTACAATCAGGCGACCAAGTTGCACTTGTTGGCTTTGGTACTTTCAGTGTTCGTACTCGTGCTGCTCGTACAGGTCGTAACCCAAAAACTGGTGAAGAGATCCAAATCGCAGAAGCTAAAGTACCTGGCTTCAAAGCGGGTAAAGCACTTAAAGACGCATGTAACTAATTCTTGTTGCTGAAACCTCGAATTTTTGGAGGGGAAGGCAGTAATATGCGTTTACTGTTTGAACAATGATGTTTCATTCTTAAACAGTATATGTGCAAAGCACATTGAACTTATTTAAATTATGCGCATCCTACTGATGCGCATTTCTTTTTCTGATAATATCGCGTGAATAGATTTTTATTTGAAGCCAATGCTTCATATCCGGAGAGCACTTAAATTATGATGGATCGATTACGCGAAGGCGTGAATAGCATCGCGGTAAAAATTATCCTTGGGTTGATTATCCTGTCATTCGTATTCGCAGGTGTAGGCAGCTACATCACCGGTGGCGGTAACAACGCAGCAGCTAAAGTCGGCAACACAGAAATTGCTCGTGGTGAGTTCGAACAAGCTTACCAAAACGAACGTAATCGCATGCAGTCTCAACTTGGCGATTACTTCGCTCAAATGCTTGCAGACCCTGCATACGTAGAGTCTTTCCGTAAATCAGTACTTGATCGCATGATCAACGATGTTCTACTTGAGCAGCAAGCTGAGTCACTAGGCCTACGAATCAGTGATTCTCAAATCCGTACCATGATTCTGGAAATGCCTCAGTTCCAAACAGCCGGTCAATTCGACCAAGAAGTTTACCAATCGGCGTTACGTCGTGCAGGTTTCAGTGCAGAGAGCTTCGCTGAATACATGCGTCGTGACCTAATGCGTAACCAGCTTGTGACTGCGCTTCAAGGCAGTGAATTTGTTCTTCAAGGCGAAATCGATACTCAGAGCAAGCTTATTGCTCAAACTCGTGATATTCGCACTGTGACACTGTCTGTTGCTGATCTAGCAAAAGACATTGAGCTAACTGATGAGCAAATCGAACAGTACTACCAAGAGAACCCTCAAGCTTACACTCGTCCAGAGCAAGCTAAGGTGTCTTACATCGAACTTTCTGCTGAAGCGCTTAAGGCTCAGCTTGAAATCAGCGATGAAGAAGCTCAGAAATATTACCAAGAGCATCTAGACAAGTACTCAACTGAAGAGCAACGTAAAGTTAGCCACATCCTAGTTCAAGGCGATGACGAAGCGAAAGCTCAGACAATCCTAGACGAGCTAAATGCAGGTGCTGATTTTGCTACGCTAGCGGAAGAGAAATCTGACGACTTCGGTAGTGCAGATGTTGGCGGTGACCTAGGTTGGATTGAACGCGATGTTATGGACCCAGCATTCGAAGACGCGGCTTTCGCTCTTGAGAATATTGGCGATACGACTGGCCTAGTTAAATCTGATTTCGGCTACCACATCATCAAGCTAGACGAATTAAAAGCGTCTCAAGCTCAGCCTTACACTGAAGTAGCGGCAGAGATTAAGCAAGAGCTTCTAGACCAGCACGCTGTAGACCAGTTCTACGAGCTACAAACTGAGCTAGAAAAAGTAGCGTTTGAATTCCCAGATTCTCTAGACGATTCAGCAGAAGCGATCAACGCGAAGATCACAACAACAGATTTCATCTCTCAAATTGACGCTCCAGAAGTTCTGATGACGCCTGCAGTTATGCAAGCTATCTTGAGCCCTGAAGTGAAAGAAGACGGTCTAAACTCTGAAGTTATCGAAGTGGCTCCTGAGCACGTGATAGTTGTTCGTGTAGAAGAGACTCGCGACGAGACAGTTCTTCCTCTAGCTGAAGTGAAAGATCAAGTTGTAGCTGCATTGTCTGCTGTACAAGCTGAGCAACAAGCGGTTGAACTAGGTGTTTCTCTAGTGAACGAACTTGAGCAAGGCAATGAAGCAGTGCTAGCGGACAATAATCTTGAGTTCACTGAACTTGAAACGATTGACCGTAACTCTCCATTAGCGGCATCTGTATTCGCTCTAGCGAAACCAGAAGCCGGTCAAGCGGTGTTCGGTCAATCTAAAGACCAAGACGGTAACATCGTGGTTGTTGAGCTTTCTAAAGTGACGGCTGAAATCAACCCAGCTTACAGTACTCAAATTGGTGCTCAACTGGAACGAGTTGGCAACCAACAAGACCTGACTAACGTATTAAACGTACTTCGTAAAAACGCAGACGTTGAATACTACGTAGTAGGCCAAGGTCAGTAAGCATCGATTAGCTCGGTAGTTAAGCCTATTTGGTTACTGACTACCGAGAGTCAACATGCGATGGTTGTTGTTTTGCAAATTAGGTTTATTCGATAAATCAGATTTGTGAGCCAACAAACAAGCTGATGAAAATAAGATGTATAACGAAGCGGGTCACTTAGGTGACCCGCTTTATTTTTGTCTGGTGATTGTGTTATCTAGTGCGGCAAATGCATAAGTTATCTTTTTTGTACAAAGGAACGATTTATGCGCACGATATACTCAAAACTACTTCTTTCATTTCTGATGCTTTTAAGTCCAGCAGTGTTTGCAGACAGCCCGACCAAGGCTGAGCTTTACGATGGCATTGAAATTACGGTAAACATTAATACAGCAACAGCAGAAGAACTCTCAGCGCTATTAGTTGGGGTAGGGGACAAGAAAGCCCAAGAGATCGTCGATTACAGAGATCAAAACGGTGCGTTTAAGACTGCTGATGATTTGGTGAGTGTGAAAGGGATAGGTGAAGCGACGGTTAAAAAGAACCGCGAAAGAATTCAACTTTGATCCGTTTTTCTACTTGTTAGAAATGAAGCGATAGATATGAAGCCTCCGGCCAATGCACCGGCTAGGTGGGCTTCAATCGCGACACGAGCATTAATCAGTTCGCCAGTCGTGCTAGAAGGGCCAAAAAGCTGCTCCCAAGCGATTTTAGCGATTAATCCCAATACTAACAGCCAACTTGATTTCCTACCGTTTAAAGCCTCGTTGAGCGCGAATAAGCCGAACAATCCATGCAAAGTACCAGACAGGCCAACGTAGATCTGAATACTCGAAAACAACAGCGCGATCCCAGTCACTAGACTAATCACAAGCAGAGCAAGAACAAGCTGTTTTTTACTCGGTTGAAACAGATAGCTGATGATCCATAAGCCTGATAGATTCATCAGAAGGTGCGAGTAGTTGGTATGTGAAAAGTTTCCTGTTAGGATTCGCCACCATTGCCCCTCGGCAATCGCATTACTATCCCAAACGACCCAAGCTTGTATTGGCTCAAATTGGAATAAGACGCATAAAAGTGAAGTAAAAATTAAAACAGGGTACACATTAAATCCATGTCTCGTTATTGCCCCCAATGCAGCAAGGCTTTGAAAGCTTGTATTTGTCAGTGGGTTACACCACTCGAATCGAATGTTGAGCTTATCATTCTTCAGCACCCATCAGAAGAGCATCGCCCGATGGGAACTGCGCGCATCCTCTCGTTATCTCTAAAAAACAGCGTGACGTTTGTTGGCGAAGACTTTTCAGACAACGAACAATTGAACGCATTGCTGGCTGATGAACAGTATCAACACGTGATTTTATACCCAAGCGAAAACTCTGTTTCAGTTGAGTCTGCAACATGTCCAAGTAAGAAGTTGCGTGTAATTTTATTGGATGGAACGTGGAAGAAGGCGTTCAAGATGTGGCAAGTATCGAGCAATTTGCATGCGCTGAACACGGTTCATTTGCCGAAAGATCTCAAGGGTAATTACCGCATTCGCAAAGCACCTAGTGAAAACAGTCTTTCAACCGTTGAAGCTGGCTATCATTTGCTTAGCTTGTTAGAGAGTGATGGCGATTTTAGCCCTTTGCTAACGGCATTTGACCAAATGATTCAGTTTCAAATCAATCAAATGCCGCCGGGTGTGTTTGAGAAAAACTACTTAGATTAAGCCGCCTCTGTAGAGTGAGTCAGGAATTAAAACTCGGTATGAGCCGAGAACAATTGCTGATGCATTTTCTGAGCAAGATCATCAGTCATTGATGAGATGTAATCTGCTATCACGCGCATTTTTCTTGATTCATCTTGATGCTGTAACCACAGCTTCTTGATGGGCAGTGGCAGCAAGCGTTCAGGATCAGCGCTAAATGCTTCAAACATATCCATGATGATCTGTTGGCCTTTGTATTCGATGACTTGAACCTGAGGCACCTGAATCACAAACTCGCTGACAAAGTGTTTCAGTTTATCGAGTGTGGCGTCCATGCTTGGCTCAAGCACAGCATTGTAGGCAAGCAGTACATTCTCAAAATTTTCATCAACTGGCTTAATCGAGATACTGGTCAGCAGTGCATTGACTATCCCACCGATCGCATCCTTTCGACGATACTGCTCACCAGAGAAGAGCATTTCTGTGATTGAATCTAGGTGCTCACAAACCCAAGGGTCGGCCATCTCTTTGAGTTGAGGGTAAGCCGATTCGACCCATTGAGCTTTGGTGACAGAGCCAAGCACAATCGCATCTTCCAAGTCATGTACGCCATAAGCGATGTCATCAGCAAGCTCCATGATGGAACAATCAAGCGATTTGTATTTGGTCTTGTTATGCTCAAGTGGCTCAGTGTGCGTTTTTCTTTTCTGTTTTAAAAGTTGTTGATCGTTGCTTGAAAGCGGCTCAAGCACCCAGTTAAACAGTTCTTCATCATGATCGTAGATGCCTTTTGCTGGCATCCAATCTTTAGCACGAAGCTGTCGTTGGTGTTTAACGGGCTCAGATTGTTCTCTTGCCTCAACTTCGCTCAATAGTGAAGGGTATTTAATCAGTCCCAGTAGTGTGCGTCGAGATAGGTTCATCCCGTGATGTTCGGTGTAAGGTTCGAGTTGCGTGACAATGCGAAACGTTTGGGCGTTGCCTTCAAAGCCACCGTGGTCGCGCATCATATAGTTCAACGCGACTTCACCGCCATGCCCATAGGGTGGGTGGCCAATATCGTGAGCCAGACACAATGAATCAATCAAGCTATCTGAGGGCAGTAGGTCTCGAAAATCGGGCTGCTTTTTTTTCAGCTGGGCAACGATACCGGTACCAAGCTGAGCGGCTTCTAGCGAATGGGTAAGGCGAGTACGATGAAAGTCATTCACTGTGGTGCCATGTACTTGGGTTTTTGCTTGGAGGCGGCGAAAAGCTGCAGAGTGAAGCACCCGCGCACGATCGCGTTGATACGGGCTGCGGTGATCATCACGCCTTATTTTATGTTCATCGTCATTTCGATGTTGCCATTCTTGTTCGAGTACAAAGGGTGGTTTGAGTTGAGAATTCAAAATAGCACCTATCAAATTGATTTATTTAGCTAATTACACTCAAGTTATACCCAGCTAGCTTATCTCGTCTAGCGATAATTCAAAGCTCGGTGCAAATGTGGTGAGAAAGTAGTCCATTTCTGGGCTTTTACGCTGTTCGAGCGTTTCTTCCAGTCGGCGCTTAGCTTGTTCGTATTCATGATTGCCCGCGCTGAGTTCCTCCAAACATTTGAGGTAAGCACAGATGGTGTCAGCTTGCTTGACGATGCTTTGTTCTTCTTTGCTTGCTGTGCCTGAAATTAGGAAAGGTGCGAAGTCGTCTCGGAATTCTTCTGGCAGCATTGAAAGCAGTCTTTGCTCTGCTGCCGCTTCTATCTTTTTATACTCTTGTGCGATGTCTGGGTTGTAGTATTTAACCGGAGTTGGCAAGTCACCGGTCAGTACTTCACTGGTGTCATGGTACATGCCAAGCAGCGCAATGTGCTCTGGGTTGAGCTGACCATTAAACTTCTTATTTTTGATAAGCGCCAAGGCATGGGCGACGAAAGCAACCTGTAGGCTATGCTCTGAAATGTTTTCGCTTGAGACTGAGCGCATGAGCGGCCAACGTTGAATTAGCTTCATACGTGCGAGATGGGCAAAGAAGTGGCTCTGTTTCATACGCGTCCTTTCTAAATAGTGTTCCACTCGTATTTTGTGTTTACACAGGCATACGAGACAGCGGATACAAAAAAGGCTCCCAAACAGGAGCCCTTTAAGCATAGAAGTGATTGATTACAAGTTAAAGTCTTTTAAAACAGCAAATTGTAGTCATCTTTCTTTGTGCTAGTTAACCTTCGATGAGGTCGTCTTGGCTGTAGGTCTGTAAGAAGCGCTCTAGGCGACCAATCGCGATTTCTAGATCCTCGATGTGCGGCAGAGTCACGATGCGGAAGTGATCCGGTTTCGGCCAGTTGAAGCCCGTACCTTGAACCAATAGCACCTTCTCTTGCTTAAGGAAGTCGAGCACAAACTTCTGATCGTCTTTGATGTTGTACATCTTGGTGTCGATCTTAGGGAACAAGTACATTGCGCCTTTTGGTTTCACACAAGAAACGCCAGGGATCTTGTTAATCAGTTCCCATGCACGGTCACGCTGCTCAAGCAGTCGACCGCCGGGAAGAATCAGCTCATTGATACTCTGATAGCCGCCGAGCGCGGTTTGGATCGCGTGTTGCATTGGCACGTTGGCACACAAACGCATCGAGGCCAGCATTTCTAGCCCTTCAACGTAGCCTTTCGCTATGTGTTTTGGACCCGTTAAGAACATCCAGCCACCACGGAAACCACACACGCGGTAAGCCTTAGACAGACCGTTGAATGTGACCATTAATACGTCTTCGGCAAGCGTTGCAACTGAAGTGTGTACTGCACCGTCGTAAAGCACTTTGTCGTAGATTTCATCAGCGAAGATAATTAACCCGTGCTCACGAGCAATTTCAACAACTTGTAATAGGAAATCACGGCTGTATACCGCACCCGTTGGGTTGTTCGGGTTGATAAGAACGATGCCGCGAGTCTTTGGTGAGATCTTCGCACGCATGTCATCAAGGTCTGGGTACCAATCGGCATCTTCATCACACATGTAATGAACAGGTGTACCACCAGAAAGCGCAACAGACGCTGTCCATAGTGGGTAGTCCGGAGCGGGAACTAATATTTCATCACCATTATCCAGTAGCGCCTGCATAGACATAACGATAAGCTCTGATGCGCCGTTACCAATGTAAACGTCTTCTACATCAAGGTTACGTAGGCCTTTCTTCTGGTAGTGCTGAACAACCGCTTTGCGGGCTGAATAGATGCCTTTTGAGTCGCAGTAACCTTGAGATGTCGGTAGGTTACGGATTACGTCAACAAGGATTTCATCAGGGGCGTCAAAACCAAATGGGGCGGGGTTACCAATATTAAGCTTCAGTATTTTATGCCCTTCTTCTTCCATGCGCTTAGCATGTTTGAGTACAGGCCCCCTGATTTCGTAGCATACGCTGTTGAGTTTTGACGACATCCCGATATTTTGCATTGCCGATTTCCTGAAATTAATTTAAATACTTTATTAAAGTACCGCAAAATGACGTTTGATAGAATAAAAATCTGATGAATGTCGAATTTCAGTGTCACGTTTGGTCTTTTTGTTGTCACTCATTTCTAAATTTTAATTAATCGCTTTTGTGGTTGCACGTTAAGATGAATAAAGGGATGGGATCGCTTAAAATCACAGGAATGTTCAAAAGATATAGTACATTCTTGATCTAAATGGGTACTGCCCATAAAGTATCAAACTAATATAATAATAATTTAGATGTGAACGAGGTCGATTTGTCACATTTCCAGCAAACTATCTCCGCTTTGATTGAGCGAGTACAAAATGCCCAAGCAAGTGAAGTTCGTTGTGTTGAAGTTCTAACGCAAAAACCATCGTTTGCATTTATTGAATGGCTTCATGCTCAACCGCTCTTTCCTAAGTTCTACTGGCAGTCTCGCGACACTCGTGAAGAGGTTGTTGCGCTCGGTCAACTGCATACTTTCTCCGATCCCGCTCCGGCGTACGCTATTCTTGGCGAAGACCAACGAATTTGGGGCGGACGTTCGTTTGATGGACATACAGCAAAGAACCATCGTTGTATGGAATCGTTTTTTTTCCTTCCTCAGGTTGAATTGATCCGCTTTGACAATACATGGTCACTAGCCGTTAATTTGTCTCCTGATCGTGTTGCTTCTATTAATACTTTGAACAAGCTTTCTGTTGAAGCGGCGATATTGGCCCCTTTGTCGGCGCACATTGAGCAGATTAACCACGTTCCAGAACGAGAGCAGTGGGGCAACCTTGTCGATAAAGTGCTGAAAGGCATTAGCGACGAAGAGTACAAAAAAGTCGTTTTAGCGCGTAGAACCACATTGCAACTCGATGCGCCAATCTGCGCGGCTCAGTTGCTTAAGGCCAGTTACCTGCAAAACCATCACAGCTTTCACTTTATGTTGGTATTGGATTCCAAACACAGCTTTATCGGCTCAACGCCAGAGCGTTTGTACAGTCGATATGGCACTGAGCTTGATACTGAAGCGCTTGCTGGAACCATTGGTCGAGGAGAAAACGCGACAGAAGATATGGAGTTAGCCAACTGGCTTTCTCAAGACAGTAAAAACCTCAATGAAAACCAATATGTGGTTGACGATATCATTGAGCGTCTCACTCCTCATTCTCAAACGGTCCATGTTGAAAAGGATACACGTCTTGTACGCTTGCGTAAGGTGCAGCATCTTAAGCGTAATATTCATGCTCAACTCAATACTGGTGTTAATGGTGTCCAGCTACTGGCTTCATTACAGCCAACAGCTGCCGTTGCGGGACTGCCTCGTAAAGAAGCGATGGATTTCATACTTGAACATGAACCGTTTGCGAGAGGTTGGTATGCAGGCTCTGTTGGCTATATTAGCCATCAACGCGCTGAATTCTGTGTCGCGATTCGAAGTGCCTTGATTGTAAACGATCAAGTACAACTGTTTGCGGGTGCCGGGATCGTACCGGGATCGGTTGCTGAACATGAGTGGCAAGAGTTGAATAAGAAAATGTCGACTCTGCTCAGCTTAATTTCAGATCACCCACCATTGGGTGTGGCGTCATGAACCACGACCAAGCCGTATTAAATAGAGTTTGGTGTCACACATTACTTGAAGAGTTAGCCCGCAGTGGTGTTGAACATGTTTGTGTTGCACCGGGTTCTCGCTCAACACCATTAACACTGGAAGCCGAAGCTAACTCTAAGCTCACCTTACACACGCACTTTGATGAGCGCGGGCTTGGCTTTCTTGCTTTAGGTTTAGCGAAGGCGAGCAACAAACCCGTAGTGGTGATTGTGACTTCAGGGACTGCTGTCGCAAACCTTCTGCCAGCGACCGCTGAGTCTGGTTTAACACGAGAGAAGCTAATCTTGCTGACCTCAGATCGACCTATCGATTTAGTCGACTGTGGTGCTAACCAAGCGATTCAGCAACAGGGTATCTTTTCTTCCCATGTTGAAAGTGCTTTAAATCTACCAAGTCCAACCACACAGATTTCATTGAATTGGCTTCTGACATCCGTTGATAACGCGTTGGCGAAACAACGCAATGTTGGTGGTGCGATTCATATCAACTGTCCGTTCCCAGAGCCTCTATATTCTGTGAATAGTGCGGAAATGTATGCAGAATACACATCCAGTATCTCTGGGTGGAAGTCGGGAACAGGTTGTTACAGCCAAACGTTTTTACCTAATCAAGTGAATACACAACCGATTGCTCTAGGTGAGTATCTTGGACGTAAGGGTGTGGTTATTCTCGGTTCGCTAGATATTGAACAAGCGAAAAAAGCTCAGCAGTTTGCTACTGCATTAGGGTGGCCAGTTTTTTGCGACCCTCAATCAGGTGTCACAAGTGATTGGAAGCATTATGATCTTTGGATGCAGAGTGACGTAGCTAAAGCGCAACTCAATCAATGTGATTTCATACTTCAGTTCGGTGAGCGTATTGTTTCTAAGCGCCTTAATCATTGGATAAAGTCGCAAGCTTCATCATTCTGCTCATCACAATACATTGTTGTGTCACCAGATACGCACCGTATCAACCAAGATCATCTGCCTCAAACCCATATCGTTGCTGATATCGAGTCATGGATCACCGAGCAACACTTGCCAATTTTGTTAGGCGAACATTCTGGTTGGGCGACGCCTTTAATCGAGGTCGCAAATACTGTTCAACAATTGGCGTTGGCGCAAATATCCAATAATGACCAGCTGACCGAGTTGAGCGTTGCAGTTGATTTGTCGACTAGACTTAAAGACAGAGAGTTGTTTGTGGGAAACAGCTTGATGGTAAGGCTGGTGGATATGCTGTCATCAATATCTGCGAATCAAGTTTACAGTAATCGTGGCGCATCGGGCATTGATGGCTTGGTGGCGACGGCAGCGGGCGTGATGAAAGCCAACCAGAATCCTTTGATGATGTTAATCGGTGATACTTCTCTACTGTACGACCTCAACTCGCTGGCTCTGCTGACTCACAATGTAACGCCGATGGTTATTGTTGTGACCAACAATGATGGCGGTGCGATCTTTGACTTGTTGCCGGTTCCTGAGCAACAAAAACGGTCACTTTATCAAATGCCTCATGGTTTCAGCTTTGAACATGCTGCAGCGCAATTCCAGCTGGGATACGCTGCGCCAGAAACCTTGAACGGCTACCAAACCATTGTCGAACAACATTTCGAACAGGGTCAGGGTACCTTGCTCGTGGAAGTTAAGACGCCTCCCGAACAAGCGTCGACCCTGCTAAAACAATTCAGTTCAATGCTCATCGAGGCATTAGCCTAAGGACTTTACATGCTTTACTCCAATTATTACCCAGCTGTACAAGAATCTTCTGACAAACCTTTGCTTGTTTTTTTACATGGTTTACTCGGAAGCGGGGATGATTGGAGTGCATGTCATCCATTCCTCGAGGATTTTCCTCGTCTTTGCATAGATTTGCCCGGACACGGACAAAGCCGCTTTACTGATCCGGTAGGCTTTGACCATTGCTGCAATAAAATTGTCCAGTGCATCACTTCTCAACTGGCGTTCAACAACCTTCCTGATGATTATCCTATTGTGGTGATCGGCTACTCTATGGGGGGGAGGCTTGCTATGTATGGGGTGACAAGCTCTTGCTTCGAGACGCTTAACCTAGAGAAAGTCATCATTGAAGGTGGTAACTTTGGTTTGGAGTGCGATGAAGAGAGAGCACAAAGGTTAGTACATGATACGCAGTGGGCAGTTCGCTTTGCACAGCAGTCGATTGAAGATGTTTTAGGCGATTGGTATCAACAAAGCATCTTTTCTTCACTAAATCATGAGCAAAGACAAACTTTGGTCATAAAGCGTAGTGGTAACCTTGGAGTATCCGTAGCAAATATGTTGTTATCTACTTCGTTAGCTAAGCAACCAGATTTACGTGCCACATTGAAATCTCATGAGCATTTATTGCATTATGTATGTGGAGAAAAAGATCGTAAATTCATGGAGCTAGCTGAGAATAGTGGTTTTGAATATAGTCAGGTCGATCACGCTGGTCATAATGTTCATTTCGAGCAACCAGAGCTGTTTTCCAACCTGATAATTCAATGTATCGCCAGTCGTCGTTAATCTGACTGAGCGATTCTTTCGTATCAAGCACTATCAAAAGCAGAGCAACACCGTCACGACTATTCGTTAGTCGTGGTATCTAATAGAACAATGGGAATCACCATGGCTAAAACAGTAGGCATCACAGAAGAAGAACTTTACGCAGCCGTTAACTGGCGCGATGAAAGCAGTCAATTTGAAGATATTCAATACCATAAGTCTGACGATGGTATTGCGAAAATCACGATTGCGCGTCCTCAAGTGCACAATGCGTTCCGTCCACAAACTGTAAAAGAGATGATCAATGCACTGGCTGACGCTCGTTACGACGAGAAAGTAGGCGTGATCATTTTGACGGGTCTTGGTGAGAAGGCGTTCTGTTCTGGTGGTGACCAAAGTATCCGTGGTGACTACGGCGGCTATCAAGATGATTCAGGTACTCACCACTTGAACGTACTTGATTTCCAACGCCAAATTCGTACTTGTCCAAAACCGGTTATCGCAGCGGTATCTGGCTGGGCAGTGGGTGGCGGTCATGTACTTCACATGATGGCAGACCTGACTATTGCCGCTGAAAACGCGCAGTTCGGTCAGACGGGTCCTAAAGTGGGTTCATTCGATGGCGGTTGGGGGGCTTCTTACATGGCTCGTATCGTTGGTCAAAAGAAAGCACGTGAAATTTGGTTCCTGTGTCGTTTCTACGATGCTCAAGAAGCATTGGACATGGGGCTAGTAAACACAGTCGTGCCTGTTGCTGACCTAGAAAAAGAAACGGTTCGTTGGTGTCGTGAAGTTCTTCAACATAGCCCAATGGCGCTGCGTTGCTTGAAAGCCGCATTAAACGCAGACTGTGACGGCCAAGCTGGTCTTCAAGAGTTGGCGGGTAATGCAACCATGATGTTCTACATGACAGAGGAAGGCCAAGAAGGCCGCAACGCATTCAACGAGAAACGTCGACCGGACTTCGACAAGTTCCCGCGTAACCCATAGCCTTTCTCTTCTTTAAAATGAGTCGCTAATAGCGGCTCGTTTTGTTTTGATGTTCCCCGTTTTTTAGGAAACTTTATGAACTCAGTGAATTCTCAGCGTCACGCTAAACTCTACCGTTATCAATTACCTATGGATAGCGGTGTGGTGCTACGTGACAATAAGTTGAACGAACGCGTTGGCTATATCATCCAACTTGAGTGTGATGGTAAAACTGGTTTTGGCGAAGTTGCGCCTTTGCCGGGTTTTAGCCAAGAAGATGCCGAACAAGCGGGCATTCAGCTGCAACACGAATTAGAGCTTTGGAGCCACAATAACCCTCAAACGTCTTTTGATGAGTTATATCCTTCTGTCGCATTTGGTTTTTCGATGGCGATGATGGAATTACGAGGTGAACTCAACGCTGAAGGTAACTATCAAGCTGCGCCTTTGTGTACTGGCGATCCAGATGAGTTGATCCCTGTGCTCAATGAGATGGAAGGCGAGAAGGTTGCTAAGGTAAAAGTTGGCCTTTATGAAGCGATCCGTGATGGCATGCTGGTAAGCTTATTCCTTGAGTCGATTCCGGATTTGACCCTAAGACTTGATGCTAACCGTGCGTGGAAACTAGAAAAAGCCAAGCAGTTCATTAAGTACATTTCGCCGTCACTGCGTCAGCGCATTAGCTTTATTGAAGAGCCTTGCCAAAAGCCAGAAGATAGCTTGGCATTCGCAATTGACCACGGTGTAGCGATTGCGTGGGATGAAACCCTGCAAGAGGCAGTGCGTAATCCAGAGTTTGATTTAAGCGACTTAACAGGTGTTAAAGCGGTAGTGATTAAACCTACCTTGATTGGCTCGGTAGAACGTTGTGTTGCTATCATTGAGCGTGCACAGCAACTTGGTATTAAGCCTGTTTTAAGCTCAAGTATTGAGTCGAGCCTTGGCTTAACTCAGATTGCGCGATTGGCACAACAATACTTACCTAATGAAGTTCCAGGGCTGGATACGATTGGCTTGTATCAGCAACAGTTGGAAGTTTCATGGCCGGGTTGTCAGCTTCCGGTTTCTACCCTTGAACAGCAGCAATTGATTTGGTCTTCTTAGGCTGTTCGTTTGATTGGCTTAGACACTTTTCAATCTTTAACTTGGTTATCTTATGATGCGCCCACAATCTAATTATCACCCACTTTGGGAACAGTGGGCGCAGCAAAACCCACATCAAACAGCGTTAGTCACTCCTAATCGCGCTTATACTTGGCTGCAAGTTGTGGCGTTAGTGAGTGATTACCAACAACAGCTATCTCATCAAGGCCTATCTGAAGGTGATGTACTGACGATTGTTGGTAAGAATCAAGCTGAAGTGATCCCTGTTTACCTTGCCGCACTCAATTTGGGTGTGGTTTGTGCGTTTACGATGCCTCAGCCGAAAGCTCGTTTAACGCAAAAGCTTGAATCGCTTTATAGACCGTCGGATAGACGCTATCTATGGTCGTTAGAAAGTAGCGGTTTAGATCTGTCTGACGTTGCAGAGCCAAACACTCAGTTACTTACATTGCCTCGCTTGAACGAATTTAAGGTCGATGCTGGTGGCAAACCAATAGCAACATCAGAATCTTCTAGTTTCAATCCTCAAAACCTCGCAAGCATCGTCTTCACTTCGGGCTCCACCGGAAACCCAAAAGCGGTGGCGCACACGTTGCAACAACACTTATGTTCAGCTCAGGGCTTACTTGATGCTTTTCGCTTTGAACAAGCGGATACATGGCTACTTAGCTTGCCGATGTACCACGTATCGGGATTAGCGATTGTCCATCGTTGGTTAGCTGCTGGTGGTTGTATCAAAATAGGTCAAGGTAAGCTCGAAACCGATATCGAAGGTTGCAGTCATGCCTCGTTGGTTGCTACTCAGTTGCAGCGGTTATTAAAGAGTAAGCATGCACTTACTTTAACTCATGTGCTGCTTGGTGGTAGTCATATCCCTGAAGCGCTAGGGCTTGAAGCTCAGAAAATGGGTATTGAAACTTGGCTCGGCTACGGCATGACAGAAGCCGCTTCGACTGTGACTGCCAAGCCCGTCGATAGTACCAAAACGGCAGGCTTTGTTCTCGACCAACGCCAGTTAAAAATTGAAGAACAACGTATCTTTATTGGCGGCAATACGCTTGCTTCTGGTTACTATTATCAAGGTACTTTAACCCCATTAGTGGATGAGAATGACTGGTTTGATAGTAAAGATCTTGGGCAATGGGATGGCGAACAAGTGTCGATTATTGGCCGAGCGGATAACCAGTTTATTTCTGGCGGTGAGAATATCCACTGTGAAGAAATTGAGCGTGCACTCAATCAGCTGCCCGAGGTTAAGCAAGCCTTTATCGTACCCGTTGAAGACAGCGAATTTGGTTTTAGGCCAGTTGCTATTGTGGACTGTGCTGATCTGCCTACCAAAGAGTGGTTTGCAGAACAGTTACAAGGGAGCCTAGAGCGATTCAAACTTCCTATCGAATATTATCAGATGCCAGAGCAAGAACAATTGGGCATCAAGGTATCGAGAGCAGGCTTAGCATCTTGGCTGTTTCATCATAGGAGCTAGAAAGTCGTACTGTTCTGGAAGTTGTTCGTCGCTTGCTAGATTGGAAGACGGTTAGTTAATTTAGCAATTAGATAGTTCAAAACAGAATTTATTATCTTTATAACCATCCATCATAATAAGCCCAATAAACAACGGATTGTAGAATAAGGTTTTATAATGAAAATTGCCCTTATCATTGCGGTTTTGCTGCAGATAGGCCAAGCGCTCGTTTCGTCAGGACTGACTCGTTCATTGGCTGAACTTACTGCATTTGTGCTGGTTGTGGTACTTGTTTTAATGAAAAGAGAGAGCAAGAAGAGTGATAAGCCCCTGTTTGATTCGTGATTGTTGCAACAAAGAATACCCTTACCACAAACGATAAAGGCAAAGTCCATTAGAGCTTTGCCTTTTTGTTTTGTTGCTCGTTAATCTGAGTGTCTAGGTAACCAAACACCACCTAAAGCGTTTCTTTACGTATTAGGTGTAATTAGGCGGATTAAGCGAGAGTTAACCACGCTAATGAGCCTGTCGAAATCATCGTCCACATTGTAATACCAAACATCAATGGCTTCGGCCCTGCGGCTTTAAGCTTCTCTACTGAAATGCCGCAACCAATCAAGAATAGACACACCACCAATGCACGCTTAGACACATCAAAGATACCTTGATAGACCATCTCAAATTGTGGCAATAAGTCACTAACAGCAATAGCAGCGCAGTAGAAGAAAATGAAGTAAGGAATCGTAATCTTCTTTTGATCGTTCTTGAAGATCATTGCGCTGACTAACGCGATTGGGATAATCCAAAGTGCGCGAGCGAGCTTCAATGTGGTTGCTGTGGTCAGTGCTTCTTCGCCATATGCTGATGCTGCGCCGACTACAGAGGAGGTATCATGAATCGCGATGGCAGCCCATGTTCCGAAAGTTTGTTGGCTTAACTCTAGTGCATGGCCAATCATTGGGAACAAGAAAAGGGCGACCGAGTTCAACACAAATACAGTGGCTAACGCCAAGCCAATCTGTTCATCATCAGCTTTGATGGCCGGTGCAACGGCGGCAATGGCGCTACCACCACAAATTGCGGTACCAGAAGAGATAAGGTAACCCGTGGTGCGATCTAATCCCATGCGTTTAGCTAAGAACCAACCAATGATTAAAGTACCAATAATCGTCGTTACAATGAGGCCAATACCATCGCCTGTTACCGCTAATGCTTTCTCAAACTGAATGCCAAAACCTAAGCCGACAATAGAATAGGCCAGTAGCTTTTTGGTGAGTTTGCCCACTTCTAGATGCTCAGGGACTAAACCTAAGCTCGCAAGAAGGAAGCCGATCACGAGTGCCGTCGGTGAACTCACCCATGGGGTTAAGCAAAACAGAGCAGCAAGATAAAATGGAACAGACTTTTTTAGATTCATTGTTTTTAGAGTCTTGTTTGACGTTATTGTAATGAGAGCACTATACGTTTAATTAGATGGTAAGTAAGTCTAAATGAATTGAACAAACGTTAAGTAAAATTAAACGTTTGTTCAGCTGATATGAATAAAGGCTTGGTTATTTAGCGTAGTGAGCCGCGAAGATCAGAGACTGACTGTCGAAGAGTGTCGCACGAAGCTTCTTTGGCAAGCATAGGTTCGGCAGCTTCTATCTCTAACTTGGCCCTGAAACGGGTGGGTAGTCCCTTGAAAGCTTGACCTTTATAACGACTGAAGTAACTGCCCCATAACCCTTTAAGTGCCATTGGAATCACAGGTACAGGAGATCGTTTGATAATCAGCTCCATGCCACGCATGAATTCGGCTACTTCGCCATCAGCGGTTAGCTTGCCTTCAGGGAAAATACACACGATGTGCCCTTCATCTAGGGCACGTTCAACTTCTTTGAAAGCGTTTCTAATCGAGTTTCGGTTGGTTGCGGAGATTGGAATAACTCCTGCTCTTTTTAAGAATCGACGTAGTGGAGGAAGTTTGGCGTAATCCTCTTCCATCACAAACCGAATCAAGCGAGGGCAAACAGCACTCAGAAGCAGTGCATCCATATAACTCACATGGTTGCAAACGATCAATGCGCCGCCATTCTCTGGAAGATGGTGTAAGTTCTTGTGCTTAACTCGGTACATGGTGTGAGTGACCACCCATGTAAAGAAACGAAAAGCGTAGATAGGCACCTGATAAAACAGGTACAGCATAACTAAAGTATTCCCTATCGCGAGTAACACAAACAGCTGTGGAATAGAAAGATCGAGAACACTCAGGCAAACAATACCTAAAACTGCGCTTCCCACCATGAATAGTGAATTGTAAATGTTGAGCCCGGCAATCACTTGAGCGCGTTCATCTGGTTTCGCTCGAAACTGCATCATAGAATACAGAGGAACAATGAAAATACCGCCAGAGATACCCAACAGCAGAAGATAAGCAAACAGCGGCCACAGCTCTGAATACGTCACGAATTGGTGGAAAGAGGTAAATTCAGGCAAGGACACAGGAATGGATATCGCCATCAATAGCCCAAAAATCGACATACCTAGGCTACCCATTGGTACGATGCCGATTTCAATTCTGTGATTTGACAACTTATCACAAGCCAAAGAACCTATCGCAATACCGACCGAGAAAAGAGCTAACAAAAAGGCAACCGAGCTTTCAGTGCCGTTCAAGTGGAGCTTTGTGAAGTTTGGAAACTGAGTTAGATAAGCAGCGCCAAGGAACCAGAACCAGCTGATAGACATCAGTGCTTGAAACGTTGGGCGATCTTTTTTGGCAATCGCCAGTGTCGCGCGGGTTAGCTTTACTGGCTGCCACTTCACTTTCAGATCTGGTGCGTTACTTGGCGCTTGTGGAATAAAGCAGCTTGATACATAGCCAAGCACGGCGAAAGAAACAATACATACCGCAGCAATGAGCTTCGCGCTTTCTTCAGATGCAATGATGCCTGCGCCTAGAGTACCAATCAGGATGGCTAAGAATGTACCTGTCTCAACAAGAGCATTACCAGATACCAGTTCTTTTGTTTCTAATTGTTGTGGAAGCAGTGCGTATTTCACCGGGCCAAAGAAGGCACTTTGCGTTCCCATTAGGAACAGAAGTAGCAGTAGTATCCCGTAGCTTTCGTAGATAAACCCGATCGCGCCCAGTGACATAATCGCCACTTCAAGGAGCTTAACTTTACGTATAAACCAAGACTTTTCGTATTTATCAGCTAGTACGCCGGCCAAAGCAGAAAACAGGAAGAAGGGCAGGATAAAGAGGCCAGCGGCCAAGTTAATGAATAGATTACTGGAAATAGGCAGCGTGTCTAAGCTTGCGAAAGCAACAAACAGTAACAGAACATTTTTGAATATGTTGTCATTAAAGGCGCCTAGAAATTGAGTAATAAAGTAGGGTAGGAACCTTTTTTGCGTTAACAGCGAAGATTGGCTGCTGTTGTTCATTGTCTTTCCTTGGATGATTACCAGTTGGTTAAGTAGTTTGAGATTAGGTTATTGATCAACTCTTTACCATCGATAGGTTCAGAGGCGAAAAATTTATCATCAACGCTAAGTAGAGTAATTCCATGTACTCCAGACCATAATACACGGCTGGCTTTAATGACTTCGCTTTCTGTGTGTTCAGGCGCAATAGCTACCAGCAATTGCTCTAACATACCTGTCATTCTATCAATACGGTTCGATTGCCATTCGGGAAGGTTTTCACCATTCATGTTGTGCTCAAAGATAAGCTGCCAACGGTGAGGGTGTTTTTGTGCAAAATCGTGATAGCAGTATGCAAGATTGAAAAGAGCCTGTTGAGGGTTGCTCGATTGTTCAACCGCAGAAGCAGATAGGGACGACAGTTCATCTAATGTTTGAGCAACAACGTGTAAAAGGAGTAGGTTGTAGTTACCAAATACATTCACCAAGGTGCTAGGGACATAACCAATCATATTGGCAATTTTACGTAGACTTAGCTCGTGATAAGAGTGCTCTTCTAAGAAGTCGGTTACCGTCTTTAAGGTTAATTGCACTAATTGTTCGCGAGTATGATCGTTTCGTCTTGCCATGAGTACTTTCTATTAAATGAACATCGTTCGATATTTTAATGCTGCCCCAGAGTGCCGTCAATCCCTTCGCTAGTTTAGTAATCAATTAATAGCCGCAATATTATGATACATGTGTAAACGTCGTGAATATTTCATTGTTCTTTGTTAACGAGTATGATTAAGGTGTCGAAAGATAAAAAAACCTATAAAGGATAATAATGAAACGATTTTTCTCACTAGTCGCGATCCTGTTGGTAACAGTCGCGGTGACGCCAATCGCGGAAGCGAAAAAGTTTGGTGGTGGTAAGTCATTTGGCAAAAGCTTTAAAACGGCTCCAGCACCAAAACAACAAAACACAAATTCGATCCGACAAGAGCAAACTGGCAAGAAAACAGCAGCAGCTAACTCTAGCAAGAAAGGCCTTATGGGCGGTCTGCTAGGTGGTTTACTTGCTGGTGGTCTTTTAGCTGCATTCTTTGGTGGCGCATTTGAAGGTATCCAGTTCATGGATATTTTAATCATGGGTCTGATTGCTTTCCTAGCATTTAAATTCCTACGCGGAATGTTGGGCGCGAAGCAGGGCTCAATGAATCAGCAGAATGCACGTGGCCAACAGCCAGCATTCGGCGGCATGGGTCAGAACAAGTTTGAACAACCTAAGCAACAACCAAATGTTCATAACTTCGAGCAAGCACAGCCTCAATCACAACCTCATTCGCAAAATAGCGCTGGTGGTTTCGGTTTTGGTGCACAAAGCGATGTTCCACATAACTACCCACCAGGTTTTGATCAAGCGGCATTCATCAACGGTTCTCGTGAGCACTACCGTACACTGCAAGGTGCATGGAATCACAACGAGCTAAATACGATTGAAGAATACGTATCTCCAAGCCTATTTGAAGACCTAAAAGCTGAGCGTAACAAGCTAGACGGTGATCAGCACACAGACGTAATGTACGTTGATGCTGAAATCGTTCGCGCAGATCACGATGGTAGTAAAGCACAGCTAAGCCTTCAGTTTAGCGGTCGCTACCGTGACACCGCAGACGGCATTGAAGAAGATATCACTGATATCTGGCACTTAGAGCGTGACCTAACGACTCAAAATGCACCTTGGTTAATTGTTGGTATTCAAGGTTAATTCCAGGATTTAACTAAACATCAATATGATGTAGTTATTCGGAATGACACCAAATAATATAAAGCCCCTGCTGAGAAATCAGCAGGGGCTTTTTTGCGTCTAATGATATGTATCTATAAGTCGCAGCAGGGAAATTGGCTTTGAGCTTTTTTTTTGTGGGGGGGGAGGGGAGAAGAGTTTTAGATTCACGGAGCAATGCCAATATGACTAACACGTGGTGAACCGACAAAGAACTTGTATCGACCAATTGCTTAGGCTGCGCTGTTTATCTGGCTTGTGAGCGTCATGCAGAAGTATGGGAACACTGATGTTTGAATGGGCTAGATCGCTTAGCCTTTCTTGGGTTGTAACGGGTTAGTGTTTAGGAAGTTGAGGACCGTGTTTAGAAAGATATAAAGCTCAGAAACGAAAAAAGCCAACTCAATGAGTTGGCTTTTCGATTTTCCAATTAAGGAGAATATGGTGGAGGGAGAC
>NZ_JBFRQW010000017.1:0-123 GCF_041472735.1 Vibrio sp. 10N.261.46.E11 | reverse complement strand
CCTCCAGGGTGTGTCTTACTCTTCACAAAGTAAGCCTAAATTGATGTTTTCCCATAAGCCCATCAATCAGGTTGTTCTCTTAACTCTCGAAAGAGGTAAGAAGAATATGGTGGAGGGAGACGG
>NZ_JBFRQW010000016.1:0-68402 GCF_041472735.1 Vibrio sp. 10N.261.46.E11 | reverse complement strand
AACTACTTATCGAAAAATTCCGCCTTGTTCTCAAGCCTTTTTTCTGCGCTATTTTTGATCACTTACTTACTGTGATTGGTATAAGATGTCAGTTTAAGTCTTGATTGAACTGATAAAAGAAAACGGGCTCAGAAGGTGAGCCCATTTGTGTTTATATCGATTGGTTTCTAGAACCTAGATTACATTGCTGCTTCGAAGATCGCTGAGATTTCTTCGTGAGTCGCTTGTTTAGGGTTAGTGAAACCACAAGCATCTTTCAGTGCGTTGTCAGACAGAGTTGGGATGTCTTCCAATTTAGCACCAAGTTGAGCGATACCTGTTGGGATGTTCACGTCATTTGCTAGTTGAACAATCGCGTTGATAGCTGCTTCTGCGCCTTGTTCTGCTGTCATACCTTCAACATTCACACCCATCGCTTTTGCAACATCACGTAGACGCTCTGGACAAACTTGCGCGTTGTAGCGTTGAACGTGTGGTAGCAAGATAGCGTTACATACACCGTGTGGAAGGTCGTAGAAACCACCCAATTGGTGCGCCATTGCATGAACATAGCCAAGAGAAGCGTTGTTGAATGCCATGCCAGCCATGAACTGTGCGTAAGCCATTTGCTCGCGAGCTTCAATGTCTTCGCCGTGCGTTACTGCTGTTCTTAGGTGCGCTTGCACAAGTTCGATTGCCTTAATTGCTACTGCGTCTGTGATTGGCGTTGCTGCGATAGAAACGTAAGCTTCGATTGCGTGCGTTAATGCATCCATACCCGTTGCTGCAGTCAGTGATGCAGGTTTAGCAAGCATCAACTCAGGATCGTTTACTGAGATAAGCGGTGTTGTGTGCTTATCAACGATAGCCATCTTAATGTGACGTTCTTCATCAGTGATGATGCAGAAACGTGTCATTTCAGATGCTGTACCTGCCGTTGTGTTGATAGCAATAAGAGGCATCATAGGCTTTTCAGACTGATCGACACCTTCGTAATCTGCAATTTTGCCACCGTTAGAAGCAACTAACGCGATACCTTTTGCACAGTCGTGTGGAGAACCGCCACCTAGAGAAACAACGAAATCACAATCGTTGTCAGTCAGCAATTCAAGGCCATCGTTAACGTTAGTGATGGTTGGGTTTGGTTGAGTGCCATCGAATACAACTGCGTCTACGCCGCGCTGATTAAGAAGGTCTTGTACCTGCTTAACTACGCCAATTTGGTTAAGGATCTTATCGGTAACGATCAGACCTTTTTTAAAGCCTTGAGACTGAATGCTATCAGCAGCATCCTTCAGACAGCCAGTACCCATGAAGTTGATTGTAGGGATGTAAAATGCAGTAGACATTGGAAAACTCCGTTAATTATGATTTTTTATTTCCTACATGTTGTAGGCATTCAAGTGGTCGACCATTGATCTGGAACAATTTTGATTCCGAACTACCACTTTATGGTTATGCGTTGTGATAGGGCTCATATAGCAATCGTTTTTATGGTTTCCTGGTGTGTTCTTTGTCAGTAATGGATAGTGCTAGATTGGCTGAATAACAAGCAAGATAGCGCTCATATCACCATGAAAAATAAGGTTTTTAATCAAGAATTTCTCTAGTTATCTAGTGTCTACTTTTTATCGGAGTCATCACTGCATTGAACTTGAGGCTCTTGTACTTCTTCAGACTCAGCCTTGTCCTCTGGCTCCTCGTCATAGTATTTGACAAGAAAAGGGGTGAGCATGACAGATGACGGTAAAAAGTGCTTCATAATACCTCCCGGTACTTAAGTGTATTTTTAGTATGGTATTGGTTTAATATGTGGCAAAATTTGCGATACATCATGACTTGCTGCTTGTTTTCTATAAATTCTTAGAACTATATACAGGCTCACAAAATTGAGAGTAAAGTGATGCTCCTCCCTTTGAGGGCAATAATAAAAAACAACACAAAAACAACGCAGACACTCTCAACAGCGCGAATAGTAGGAAATAAAATGAAGTACGATTGGATATTCTTTGATGCAGATGAAACCTTGTTCCACTTTGATGCTTTTCAAGGCATGAAGTTAATGTTTTCTCGTTTTGGTGTGGATTTCGGCGAGCAAGATTATGCTGCTTATCAAAAGGTTAATTTACCACTTTGGGTCGATTACCAAGATGGCCGCATTACAGCAGCTCAACTGAAGCACGCGCGTTTTGAAAGCTGGGCAACAAAGTTAGAGACAACAACAGCAGCACTAAACAGTGCGTTTTTAGCCGCAATGGCAGACATCTGTTCTCTGCTTCCTGGTGCAAAAGAGTTGATGGAGTCGTTAAAAGGCAAAGTGAACATGGGCATCATTACCAATGGTTTTACCGAGCTGCAATCTATCCGTTTAGAACGCACCGGAATGACAGACTACTTTGACCATGTGATCATCTCTGAAGAAGTCGGTGTCGCGAAACCAGACGCTGAAATTTTTGAACATGCACACAAGCTTGTTGGCTTACCAGCAAAACAACGCGTATTGATGGTCGGAGATAACCCGCATTCAGATATTTTAGGCGGCTTGGATTTTGGTATTGAGACTTGTTGGTTGAACAGTCAAGAGAAAGCGGCGCCAGCGGGTATTAACCCTCATTATCAAGTTAAGTCTTTAGCTGACCTGCAAGCTCTGTTATTGGCATAATTGCTAATTGCTAATTGCTAATTGCTAATTGCTTTTAGATTTTTGAGTGAATGATTGATAGCCGAGTGCTGTTATGTGCTCGGTTACTTATTTTTAACTACTGCAAGTTATCGATAGTGGTGTTTAAGCTTATCTGTGTTTTAAGCTCGCTTCGATTACCCAATAACAATAAAGAAAAGGAAGAGGCGTGCTGAAATCTCATCGCCATAGTTGCTACGGCATTGCTGCTATTTTACTTTGGAGCTGCTTAATCGCGCTATCTCGTAGCGTATCAGAACAACTGGGCCCAATCGGTGGCGCTGCCAGCCTTTATACAGTGAGCTCGTTGTTGTTGGTCTGTGTTATGGGGTTACCTAAGCTGTCGCGCTTCTCTAAGTCCTATCTGTTGATTGGTGGAGCTCTGTTCGTTTGTTATGAGATCTTCTTAGCTCTGGCTTTAGGGATGGCAAACAACCGACATCAAGCCTTGGAAATGGCCGTTATCAACTATCTATGGCCTGCATTAACGGTGTTGTTCGCAGTCCTGCTCAGCGATAAAAAGATTAACTGGTTGGTTTACCCAAGTATCGTCTTGGCGTTCTTTGGCGTGGCTTGGAGCATCAGCGGCGATCAGGGGCTTTCTGTCGATCAAATCGCGGCTAATATTGCAACCAACCCTAAAACCTATTCGATGGCATTCTTCGGCGCGATTATTTGGGCGGTATATTGCAATTACACCCAACGCGTTGCTAAAGGACAGAATGCGATTGTGCTTTTCTTTATCGCGACTGCCATCACCTTGTGGATCAAATACGCATTGAGTGATGAAACCAGCATGGTGATGACTTCAAGTGCTGTGATTGACTTAGTGCTTGCTGGGGCTTGTATGGGGGCTGGTTACGCGCTTTGGAACACGGCGATTCTAGGTGGCAACATGGTGTTTTTGGCAACCATGTCTTACTTTACGCCAATCTTCGCGACGTTACTTTCCTCGATGATTTTGGGCTTGTCATTGACCATGACGTTTTGGCAGGGCGTATGTATGGTAACTGTTGGTTCACTGGCTTGCTGGTGGGTAACCAGAGACAAAAAGACGACGGTTAAGGCGTCGACTTCTGAAGAGGTTCAGTCTTGAGTGTTGAGCTTAAGAGAGAATGCTCTTAGCTCGCGATATTGAAGTTCAATTTAAGCTCATAATGCATCTTAGATAAGCGTCGCTTAAGTTGGCGGCGCGTACGTTCAATATCATCGACCGCAATCGCTTGTTGGTCGTTGGTATGAATATCAACATTGATTCATAATTCTGAGCTAACCATACAATAGGTGACATTATGATTAAGCGTGCAAGAAGAACTTAATAGTCTAGAGCTCAAGGTCGAAGCTGTTCGGCCAGTCACAGAGCAGGGCTACTCTGCTACTGATTAAGCACTGAACGTCACTGCGAGTTTGCATAACGTTATGCTAAAGACGCGGGAATTTCCTAGTCTTCAATCAATATTCCATTTCTTCCTTGGTCTTTTACTTTGTAGAGTGTTTTATCTGTTTTTTGGATCAGCTCTTCATTGGTTAGATTTAAAATATCAAAGTGTGTGAATATCGCTCCACCAACCGAAAGAGTTAAGCGATCACTGCATTTAGACTTCTTGTGGCTGATATTTAAATCATGCACACCGGATAAGAGCTGAGAAGTTTTTGCTAGCAACGCGTTTTTTGTTTCACCCGTACATAAAACTAAAAATTCATCACCGCCAAATCGGAATACCTTAAAAGATTCTGCTGAAAAATGATGTTTAAGCTGTTTTGATATGGTAACCAAAACCTCATCCCCTTTCACATGACCGTAGCAATCATTGAATTGTTTATAGTAGTCAATATCAATTAATAGTAACGCGTAGGGTTGTTCTATTTCTACAGTATCACGCCACTGTGTGATGGATTCTGCCAAGGTTAAACGGTTAAATAATTGACTGAGTGGATCTAAATTCATCAGTGTTTTGAGCGTCATTTTTTGTTCTTCAAGTTGTTTCTTTTGCTGCTTATTCTGAAGATCAATGGATAAATAAGAACCCAAATGTTTCATTAAAGATAAGTGATGTTCTTGGTATGCGTTGGGCTCAATGGATTGGACTGTAAGAACACCAAGGCGCTTACCCTCAAGAATGAGCGGCAGCATGATAACAGACGAGTAGTCTTCTTTAGTTACACCAGTTAAAGCGTGCTCACCGAGTGGTTTATTTAATAGTTTGTTCAGTGCTGCTTTTGTAAATGCACCATGACAGAAAGGTATTCTGTTATTAATGCAGTATGCACTTAATGTCGCTTGTTTTGTACAGTCGACAGTGAAAGGTTCGAGTGTAACACCCAGGTCTAAATAAATTTCATAGGTCAGTTGTTGTGTATCTTCGTTATACAAAGCTAACCCAAGAGACTCAACTGGCATCACCGTTTTCAGATCTTCGTGAAGGCGTTGCATCATATCGGTGAGGTTTGAATGTGAACTTAAATACTCACCAAATGAAGTAATTAAATCTAAATCTGTTGTGAAAGAGTGTGCTTTCTCTAATGCGGGGCGTTCTGAGTACAGTTGATACAATTGAAAAACGGCTTCGTTATTACTCTCGGAAAGGTTCTGGAATGCTATTGACTGAAGTTCAAAGGCCTTCTCAACTATCTTAGATTGTTGGGCTTCCGTTGTTTCTTGGCGACTAAAATTAAATAGTGATGAGGCGAGTTTTTGTAGTGATGTAGCGCTGCCATATTTGTTTCCTAAAGATATAGCACGGCTTAAATATGGCTCAAGGATATCGTTTCTTTCATGCTCTATTGCACATGAACAGTAATTTTTTAAAGTTTCGATTAAGTAAAAATTGTCGCCCAGTAATTCACAGATTTCAATTGCAGTCTTAAAAGAAGAGAGTGCTTCATCAATCTGGTTGATAGATTGAAGGTGTTCTGCATAGCAACTGTGGTAAAAGTAAGTACCAATAAGACTAGGGTGTTTATTGAGTAGTTCTCGACATAAAGTGAATTTTCTTTCTGCCTCGGCTTTATTACCTAGCGTTGAATCAATGATAGCAAGGTTACTTAATATTGATCTCGATGAAGCTTGAAGAGAATTTTTTTCTATTTCCCATGCGAGCTTGCAATAGTACTGAGCTTTTGAATAATCTTGGGTTTCTAAAAAAATGTAACCTAAATTATTATATATTCGAGTTAGGAGGCGTTCATTGTTAACGGCTTTTGATGCACTTGCTTTAGTTAGAGAAATAATGGCTTTTGAATAACAGCCTAATCGTATGAGAGCAACGCCAATAGAGTATTCTATGCAGAATTTAATGTCGTGAATATTGGATATTTCACTTCGATGTAGTGCTTCAGTTAGATGTTCAAAGGCTTGATGTACTTGCCCCAATTTTAATAACCGTGATCCTGTACAAAAATAATCAACGGCGCTTGGGATTGGTAGGTCATTTTCAGAGGCAAACTCTCTTATTTTAGCCTCAATCGTAAGAATACTTGCTTCATTAGGAGCTTCAACTATGTCGTTTATTTTTTCACTTAAAAAATAATTAAAGTGCTTAGAAGGGGTCATGTCACGATCACTAAAATAAGATAATCTCGTATTGTACGAAGGGGCGAACAAATTTGAAAGTAAAACTTATAATATAAAAGTGATGTATAAAGGTTACTAGGGACCAGACCATTAAGCCGTAATATTTAAATTCAATTGAAGCTCATAAGGCATCTTCGATAGGCGTCGCTTAAGTTGGCGGCGCGTACGTTCAATATCATCAACCGCAATCGCGTCTTGGTCATTGGTATGAATATCAACGTTGATTCTTAGTTCCGGGCCAACCTTAGTCACACCCATTAGCTCCAAATCTTGATCCGCTTCTTTGTCTACCGCGACCACGTTTTTATCGACCGCATCACAAATGTCTTTGGTTGCCGACATCATCAGCAGTTCGCGCATTGCTTCACGTAACATGTCGAACGGCACTTTGATGAAGTAGAAAGACATCAGCAACATCATCATTGGGTCGGCATACACCGCGTATTCAGCAAACGGAGAGTAAGCCACTAACCAAGCAACAACGAAACCTGCCGTAACTGCCACACTCAAAAGTGTATCCATTTGCCACTGTTTAGACTCCGCTTGAATCAAACCAGAAGAGATGTGTTTGCTCTTGTTAGCGATGTACCACCAAGCGTAACCACAACCCAATACGTTGAAAATACCAAACAGAGTTGCGATAGAAGCATCGACTTCACGACCCCCTGTCATCAGAGCACCAATCGCAGAGTAAAGCGAATAACCGACCACAAGCAGAATCACAATCGCTTTAATCGCGATTACGATTGGCTCAATGATGGCTCGACCGAACGGGAACTCCCTGTCTGATGGGCGGTTAATGTATTTCGAAGCACCTAGTGACAATAAAGTTAACAGTAAACTGATAAGAGAATAGACACCGTCAAATACTATGACTAGAGAGCCAACGAGAAGACCCAACACCAATCCGCCAATCGCGAAGCCTGATGCTAAAAGGGCTGAGAACAATAGTACTCGATTTTCGTTTTGGCTTTTCCTGTCACACATAATATTTTCCAGATGTTTTTGATAACTTCATTGTTCTAATATTGAGCTAGCTTTACAAACTTTATCTGATGATGTTTATATGTCGGTAACTCGTTTTATATTCAAATTATTATAATTCAATGGCTTAACGGCAAAGATAGGTGTCAGTAAAGTTGACGATGACTGTTTTTCGGGAAATGTGAAACTGGCGTTAAATGGTTTATGATTAGTAAAACACATAGGTTGTGAAGGTCTCATAGCCTAGTTGTGTAAAGGATCAGGCTGTTAGGGTTACAGAAATCGCGCTGAAATCTTATAGCTTAAACTTGGGTTTGAACCTTGGGCGTAGAGCTGAGTTGAACTTGAAAAGGAATGGATGAAGATGAAATTTGATGATCTCAACGATAGTGAGTTGTGGGCGATTGCTAACCCGATCATGGACAATTTGATGGACGGTTCAACCAAGGTTGACCATGCTCAGCACTGCCGAGACTTTACTCAGCGCATGAAGGATATTGTGACACCTGAGTATCTGGAAAAGGTTTGTCATCATTATCAGCACAGTAATGGCTTTTTTGCTGAACGTGAGCCCGTTGCGCTATTCAGACGCTCCGATTCCATCGCCTTTGTTTGGAAACAAGCGTATACCATTGCGAAAGGCGAGTTTGTGGCAGAAATGGTGTTGGTTGAAGAAGACGGACGTTATTTAGTGGATCACGTGATGGTCTTCTAAAGAGAGGGCTTTCTATTTGTTAGATGATTTTAAGTGTCGAGATAGAACATTATCTGACACTTTAGAAATCAAACAAGTAATCGCTGATCTGATCCGCTAGCCAATTCATACCTGGGTGTTCCGCCATACCTGCCGCGGTAAACATACAGTAGTCTTCTTGAGTCAGGCCATAAGTGTGCTTGATCACCGCCAGTTCCTGTTCACGCAATAAATGGCGTATCAGTGGCTCTGGCATTACGCCCCATGCATCTTCTCGTAGAATCGTATCCAACATAAAATCGAAGCTAGAAAAGCCAATGTATCGGCGCGAGAAGGGCTCAAGCTCAGGGTTATCTTTTTCATTGAGATAAACCATGGTCACTTGCATAGAATTTCTCAGTACTTCATCCGACACTCTTCGCATCGCACTTAAATCATGTCCTTTCTTACATACCGACATCATTCGGATCTTGCCGAGTGGGTTGTAGATAATTCTTGGATCATCGACGCGTTCGTAATCAACACCAAACGCAAAATCAACTTGCTGAGTTTCGACAAGATTAGCCAAGTCGCCGCTAGAAGCGAGAACGAAGTTGAAAGAAGTGGAAGGGTATTTGTTGTTTAGAGCGTGCGATAAACTTTGCCACATTTCATCGGGTAGGGAGTCATCGCGTGCGATCCAAATCTCGGCGTTGAATTCACCCGAAACATGTAAGCAGGTTTGCTTAATGCGTGCTGCCGTTACCAACATGCCTTCACAGTCTTTATAGATGGCCTTACCTGCCTCAGACAGCTCGACATGGTTACCGCTGCGAACAAACAGTTCGACATCTAACTCTTTTTCCAAGGCTTTGATCGACATGCTCAGTTTGGTTCGGTTGCATTCAAGCTGTCGAGCAGCTTCAGAGACGGATCCTAAATCAGCAACAGAACAAAAGGCTTGGACTTGAGAAAGGTTCATTTCATTTCCATATTGAGCGGGTGGCGGTGCATATTATCTGAATATTGTGCTGACTATCTTAGAAATAGTCCATCTTTGCATGATAACTCTATGACGAATTGACTAATTTGGTTTATTCTGGGGGCGTTCCGAACCTACAAGAAGTAAAGATGGAGGCCATGATGGCGAAACAATGGGACGAGTACGCACCTGATTGGGATAACGATCCCGCTACTGCTGTATTCGCACAGTCCGCATTTGACCAGTTAACACAGCTCGTTGATTTGAACGGAACCCGTGTCCTTGATTTTGGTTGTGGTACAGGATTACTCAGCCAGAAAATATCTCCTTTTGCAAAAGAGATCATCGCTCTCGATATCTCAGAAGGGATGATTGAAGAGTTAGATAAAAAAGAGCTGTCTAATGTAGAGCCTGTCGTTGATATCTTATCGCGCGGACTTGCTGCCCAACACCCAGCATTCAGAAATCAGTTTGACTTAGTGGTAGCCTCTTCGGTATGTGGTTTTATTCCGAATCTACAAGACACAGTCAGTCTGATTTACACGCTGCTTGAAAATGACGGCACGTTCGTACATTGGGATTGGCACTTAGAAAGCGACAGCGAAGACTACGGTGTAAGCCAACAGCGCTCAGAGAATGTATTGAGTGCAGCTGGCTTTGCAATGGTTGAAGTCTCTACGCCGTTTTCAATCGACACCCCACAAGGTACTTTGAAGGTACTGATGGGTGTAGGCCGTAAACAAGTGGTTCCTCATCTATAGTTCACTTGTCTGTAGTTGACGTATCTGGAGTTGACGTATAGATAGCTGATCAGATAACCGCACTCACGCTTAATTGACTAAACCCACATCAACGATCTTTGGATCCGTTATGTGGGTTTTCTATTTATACGCACTTGCGTTTTAAACTAAACGGTTCAATTAAGCGGCCTAATCTCTTCTGCTCATTCTTTCCCTTCCCCAACGACAATCATCGATAAACAACCATCGTTAATTGGCAAATGGCCAATTTAAAAACTGTCTATTCACAAAATTTACAAGCTATCTATTCATAAATTACTAAGTTACAAATGGTGTTTTCCATTTTGGAAATGTAGGCTTGCATACATTTCATTAGTGGAAATGTAAGTGTGAGATATAAAATAAGCCCATAAGAATATTAAGGGTTTAATCATGAGCCACCAATCTGCGTCATCTACTTCTTCATCACTTTCAGATCAACAACAACGCTTTAGCAATATCATTTCAGATGCCAACCTGTCCCCAAAACAGAAGTCGAGCTATCTTGCCTTAGAAGCTGAAGCCAGCCTGCCGTATATGCCGGTAAGCAATGAAGTTGAGCAAGCCTTACAACAAGGTGTGCTGTGTGACATGTTTGAAGGTCACGCCCCATTTAAGCCGCGCTATGTGCTTCCTGATTATTCTAAATACTTACATCAAGGCTCCAAGTATTTAGAGCTTAGCGCGGCAACTAATTTCGACGAAGCATTGAACATGCTCACCATCCTTTATCATCACGTTCCATCAGTGACTTCAATTCCGGTTTACTTAGGCCAGTTGGACGATGTGTTGATGCCTTTTGTTGGCGGTTTGACGGATGAGCAGGTATACCAAAAGCTGAAGCTGTTCTGGATCATGCTGGATCGCACACTGCCAGATGCTTTCATGCACGTTAATATTGGCCCTAGTGACAACATTGTATGTCGCACTATTTTACGTGTGGATGCTGAACTCAAGCAGATCGCACCTAACTTAACCTTTATGTACGACCCTGCAGTCACACCTGATGACCTATTGCGTCATGCTGCGAGTAATATCTGTGAATGCAGCAAGCCGCACATTGCCAATTATCCTGCACACACCGCTGCCTACGGAGATAAGCGTTTTGGCATCGTGAGTTGCTATAACTCTTTGCCTCTAGCGGGTGGTTCAAACACGCTAGTACGCATGAACCTCAAGCAAGTAGCTTTGAAATCTGAGGACAGCGTAGACTTCTTACAGCAAGTACTACCTAACTACAGTAGCATCATGATCGAATTGATGAATGCACGTAGCCGCTTCTTACATGAAGAGTCTAACTTTTTCGAAGGCTTCTTAACCAAAGAAGGCTTAATTGAAGAAGGTCGCTTTGCGCCAATGTTTGGTATTTATGGCATGGCTGAGGCGGTTAACATCTTAATGGAAAAAGAAGGCAAAGCAGGGCGCTATGGTCACGATGAACAAGCAAATCAGTTAGGCCATCGTATTTCTGAAAAGCTGGCTGAGATTGTTGAAAAATCGGAAGTGAAATATGGGCTGGAAGGTAAGGCTCTGTTACACGCTCAAGGTGGTATCAGTCTAGATGAAGATGTGACACCCGGTGTTCGTATCCCTTATGGGACAGAACCGGATCCAGTCTCTTACGTTCGTGCGACAGCTGGTCACCATAAGTTCTACACGTCGGGCATCAGCGACATTCTGACCATCGACGAAACAGTGAAGTCCAACCCAGAAGCGATGTTCAACTTGTGTAAAGGCGCGATTCAAGCGGGTTACCGTGAGTTCACCGCTAACGTAGCATCGAACGATTTGGTTCGCGTGACGGGTTACATGATCAAGCTATCTGATATTGCTAAATACGACGAGCAAGGTTCACGTACCAATACCACTTTCCTTGGCGCTGAGGCTGCAAAAAATACGGGCATTCTAGAGCGTAAGCCTCGTGTGGCGAGCTTAGAGATGTCGCTGACATACGAATAGCTTTAACGTACGCATGTTATGTGTTTCTCGAATACGAACAATGTGAATTATGAAAATTTCTGATCTAACAACTCAAATGGCTAGGGTTAAAAATAATAAGACAGAAAAACAAGCGAAGGTCAGCCGTGTGCTGACCTTTTCTTGTGTTGATGGACCAGGAAATCGCTTGGTGCTGTTCCTACAGGGGTGTAATTTCGATTGCATCACTTGTCATAATCCACACACCATCAACCACTGTAACCATTGTGGAGACTGCGTGAGTGGCTGCCCGAGCAGTGCTCTGAGTCTTATTGAAGGCAAAGTGAAGTGGGATCCGTTAGCGTGTACCAACTGCGATCAGTGCGTCGATATCTGTGATCATAAGTCTAGCCCCAAAATCACCACGATGACGGTATCAGATGTGCTTGAACTGGTTAGGCACAATCAATTCTTCCTGAGCGGTATTACCGTTTCGGGTGGCGAGGCGACTATGCAATTGCCGTTTCTCTTCGAGCTATTTCAAGCGATCAAAAGCGATCCGCAATTGGCACACTTAACGTGTTTTATTGATAGTAACGGCTCGTTGTCGATGCAAGGGTGGGACAAAGTGTTACCTTACCTTGATGGTGCGATGATCGACCTAAAATCATGGCAGTCTGAAACGCACCAATGGTTGGTGGGTAGAGGAAACCATCGAGTATTTGAAACCATCAACTACTTAGCTGATAAAGGTAAGTTACATGAAGTCCGGTTGCTGCATATTCCTAATAAAAGTGACCTAGATATCGAGGTAGAGCAGGTCGGGTATTACTTGAAGGGTTTGCCAAGTGATGTTCGAATTCGGCTGAATGCGTTTCAACATCATGGGGTAATTGGTGAAGCTTTAGAGTGGCCTAAATGCACAGAACAACAAATGCAGAGTTTTCACGATAAGCTCTACTCAATTGTTCAAAGGCCAATGCAAACGCCCGAGGTTTATACCTAATATTTTCGGTCAACAATGACGAGAATAGCTAGGCTTCTAAAAACAAGTCACACAACCATTTAATCGCTTGGTCGTTCATGTTTGGCTTGTTCCATACCAAACTATACGCTACTTTTCCGTAATCAAAAGGAAGCGGCTTACTTACCAAACCTTGTGCTTGTTTGGCATGCTCCGCCCATTGTTTTGAGCAAGTGAACAAGAAAGGTGTGTGGTGGCACAGCACCGCCGCCGCGCCAAAATCCGCTACCGATATCGCCATATCTCTAGGTTTATGACATTGCACTAAGTTTTGCTCAAAGTAAGGCTTAGACAGTTCGTTATCTAAGATTCCAATGTGTTTGTAATCTAAATAGCCTTCAACCGTTAGTTCTTTCTGCGCGAGAGGGTGGTGTGCGCCCATCAAACAAACCATTTCATCAGGAAGAATCGTTTCCCACACCAGCTCTTTATTATCCGTTGGAGGTTGAGAGATATCGTGTGGCAACAGGATCAAATTGACCTTACCACTGAGCAAAGCATCGAATCCAAGTTCCTGTTTCGAATAGATATTAAGTTTGGCTTTTGGTGCAAGTTCCGTGGTGATTTTGCTGATCTTCGAGGCAAACACTTCGAAGGTACTTTCACGCATCGAAAGTGAAAAGCTGCCTTGGTACTCGTGAGGAGTAAAACTCTTTTGGTGAAGTAACCCGTTCATGCTGGAAAGAATCGCGTGAACAGTGGGCGCTATTTTCAGGGCAAAGGGAGTTGGGATCAGCTTAGTGCCGTCCCGATAGAAAAGCTCGTCGTTAAGGATGTCACGTAGCTGAGACAAAGTTTTACTGACACTCGAAGGGCTGACAAAGAGTTGCTCTGACGTTTGAGTGACGCTGTGTGTGTTCAGCATAATATGAAGCGCTGTGAGGTGTTTAAGGCTCACTCGCGATAAATGTAAGTAATCCATACACAACTCACTCAATACGTGACAACGGTCGGTTTAAGGTTTTATAACAGAAACTAGCGCGCCAACTTGTGATGAGCTCGCGAAAAGTGACCCGCACAGAATGCACCCACAATCGATAGTTCACCTGCCAAACATAAAGCAGCACAAACCTCAGCTAAGGCTTGTGACTTACCATTGCCGTGTAGCCCTAGTAAATCGAGACACGCTTTTTGGCTTGGTAGGCCTGTACCGCCACCGACTGTTCCTAACATCAAGTTAGGAAGCGTTACGCTCGCGTACAAACCACCTTCTTTGTTGAGCTCCATACGAGTCATACCAATCGCAGACTCAGCAACACACGCCGCGTCTTGGCCGCAAGCAATGTAGAGCGCAGCAAGTGCATTGGCATAATGGGCATTAATACCAATCGTACCGCTTAGAGCGCCACCGACTGTGGTCATTTGCCCGAACTGCACCATCTTCTCTGGCGTGGTGTGCAAGTATTTAGCGACAAGCTCTGCTGAGATGTTGACCTCGGCTGTGACTTTTTTACCACGAACACTGCGCAAGGTTTGGGTATTGGCTTTTTTGTCGCCCGATAAGTTGCCATCTAGGAAGGCGTGATCGGGTTTCACTGGCGTATTTTCAATGATGTATTCAAACACGGCATTGGTCGCGATAGTCACCATATTCTGACCAGAAGCGTCTCCGGTTAGAAATTCAAACACCAAGTAAACATGGTTACCTTCGATGTTGATATTGATGTCGGTAAGTTTGCCGTGTGATGTGGTTGATTCAGCTAAGGTTTTAAATTGTTCATATTGGGTTACTGCCCAAGCCACAAACTGTCCTGCTTCTACTAAACCTTGGAATGCGAAACCTGGAGTTCGTGTTACCCCTTCATTGAGCAGCATTGCACTTGCGCCACCACAAGCCGTAATCAGCTTTGAGCCACGGTTATACGATGCGACAAGCGCGGCTTCAGTGGTTGCTAGTGGGACTAGGTAATCACCCGTAGCAAATAGGCCATTAACTCTTAAAGGACCAGAGATGCCGACAGGGACTTTCACTGTTCCAATAAAGTGCTCGATGTTTTTCTCATAGGCCTGAAACTGGCTTTGAGTATGAGGGTCGAGCAGTTCTTGTTGTGAGTCGGGATTGTCGAGAGCCGTCCAACGACGCGTTAGATTTTTTTCTGTCAGGTAGGGGCTAGGTGTCAGCTTATTTACGGGCTTCTCAAAATGAGGCTGAAGCTTCTTTTCTAATTCGTCTGCGGAGATGTCGCCTCCTAAAATAGAAACATAGTCACGGCGATGCAGATTTAGTTTTGGCATAAATAGTATGAAGTAAAGTTTGTGCTGCAGGAATAGTTTGCGCTGATTCTACCGAGTAATAAACCAGAAACAAGCATCAGATATAATGAGTTACAGTTTGTGTGGTTGTTGAAGTCAAAAGTAGCGAAGCTTCACAAAACATAGGCTGTATTTGAGCGAAATTTAGATATGGATATCGAGAAGGCTCCCAATGGCTTCGTTTTGACGATCAACGACGCTCGCTCCAACTCGATTGTAATTTGCGCTTTGTGTCAGTTTAATCAAGGAGTCGGTTGAGGATGAAACGGGTTTCGATTCTTTGTCTTTAAACGAAATGGATTGTTCAGGTTCTATTTGATTGAAGCTCAAATCGCTAGTTTGGAAAGTGTCGTCGGATTTTAGAGATTGTTTGGAGTTTTGGTCAAGATCGATAGCGGCTTCTTCAGCCATGTTGGTTGACTGCTGAATAATGGCGTAACCAGATTGAATACCAGATATCGACATAACAGAACCTTTTATTGACGTATGGAATGAGTCTAGGCGGACGATATTTTGAGTGCAATGGAGAACGGGTACAATTTACTAAGAACAGGTGGATTTAAGCTAAAATAGTGATAGCCGTCTATTAATTGAACAGCTCGCTAAGTACGTTTAACTCTTCATCTGTTAGAAGAGAACGCTGCTCTGTTTCAAGGTTGCCATCTATTTCGCCTTGAAGTGCTTTCAATTGCTGTGGGCTAAGAAGCTGTATTTTTTGCTTAAATGCTTCAAATTGCTGTGTATTCATAATGTGACCCTAGTTCAAATCCATATGCTCATTAGAGCATAGCTTACTGGTTCAGGAAATCAAACAAGATTAAGCGAATATTAAATGAAGTTTGAAGTTTCCTAAAACTAAGACAACTATAAATCCATTTGGTTGTTTTTTGTCCGAGGAATGTTAGACAAAGTTATGAGTGAGTCAATCAAAGTCAGCCGATTTGTACGGTTTGAAATTTCTTTAGCCCTTGTAAATAAAGGATAGGTGAGAGATTGCTCTACCGGACAGAGTCAGTTGGTAGAGCAATGTATAGATTTTCGTGATGTTTAATAAATGACCAGTTTGTTATCTTTTTATTTTTACAGTTGTTTTGTTTTTTATCTAGAAACTTCTTTTTCAAGCGGCTTTTCAATCTTAACTTTAACTGCAAATTTTGTGGCTAAGGTATGCAGTTCTGGAAGCATTCGATAAATCAAATGTAGCTGTTGTAGAACCATTCTAACAGAGCTCTCATCCTCTTCTCGCCATTCGCTTAAACGTTTATCAAGTTCAGGATCGTAAGCGTTTTTTACTTCGCATTGTTCTTGATGACAAAACAACTGGTCGTTGAGAGCGTCGAGATGCTCGTGGATTACTCTGTGCGCATCTAATACGAGTTTGTGTGTCGCTTCGTCATCGATACGCGTTCTGTGTGCCCCCAGAGCAGAGATATAGCTGAGTAGCGCATGATTGAGTGTTAGGAATCGGAAGCTCTCATCTTCAGAAGTGCGATACTTGCCCGGTTCAACCAGCATGCTACTGATAGCGGCAGTCAGGTTTGCATCGTTATTGTGTGCACTGCGGCGAGCGATACGATAATTGAGGCTGTCTTTTTTGCCGACACGGTATTGGCCAATGATCTGAGCGAGATAATCTTTATTGGAATCAAGTGCATCTGCCATCACTTTGTGAAGTCGTTTTGATTGCCAGTCCGGTAAAATATAGCTAACCGCTAAAACAGCGAGCGCACTACCAATGAAAGTATCAGCTAATCTCGGCAAAACAACGGCGTAGCCTTCCCCTAATTGATTGAAGCAGAAGAGCACAAGCAAGGTGATAAAGGCGGTTGCGAATCCGTAGTTATTGATACGGAAAGCAAAGAACATCACGCCACTGATGACAATAAAGACCAATTGGCTTTCTTGAGACGGAAAGAAGGTCAGTAACGGTACGCCAATCAACAAGCCTGCGACGGTGCCAATGACACGGGCTGTCAGCTTTTGGCGTGTGGCACTGTAGTTGGGCTGACATACGAACAGTGTCGTTAGTAATATCCAATAGCCACGTTCGATATCAAAACCTTGAATAATACCGTAACCGAGCGTCAAAGTGATCGCCATACGAATCGCGTGGCGAAATAGCATCGAATCGGTGTTCAGGTTGGCTTTGATCTTATGCCACATCGCCGTCAAAGTATGAGGATTGGTATCGTCCAGTACGCCTTCTTCTAGTTTTTCTGCATCTGGGTTACTTATATTTGATAGCTGTTTTTCGACGGTAGCTAGGTTATTAAATAAGTAATCCAACTGGTTGAGTAATGACTTCCATTCTGGTTTGTTCTGTTGATGCAGATGATTAAGTGAAGACATTAGTTCATCCAGTGCCAGAACCGATTTTTCGCCATGTTGGTATTCCGCCCCGACTTTCAATGAAGCGGCAACTTCTTTACAAGCGGTAGCTTGGGCTTCAAGTAAATACTTAAATCGAAACAATACGTCTGAGCGCTCAAAGTGCTTTGCCAGTTCTTGATAGCGGTAGTGGGTAGAGCTCACGCGCTCATGAATGTCTTGTGCGATGAAGTAAGTATTAAGGAATCGGTCACTCGGACCGTCAATGTGTCCACGCTTAGAGCGGTTGAGTAGCGTCGCTTTGCACATGTTGAGCGCGTTAACAGTGCTAGCATTGAGTTTGGCTTCAATAATGCGATGTGGTTGGGGAATCAAATCTGAAACTGGATAGAAGAGCTCTGCTTTAGAGCCGATGTAATTGCCGATTTGATCGAATACTGTTGCTAGGTTTTGCTGCACTGGTTGCATTGGCCATACGATCTGCCAAATCATCGACATGAAGTAGTACCAAGCTGCGCCCGTTAACAGTAGTAGAGGTTGAAACCAAAGGTTAGTGCTCTCGTGAGCCCCAAGCATGGCGTAGATAGCCACAAGTAATGATCCAAATGCGATACTGGCATATTTAGGACCAATTGCCCCAAGTATAATAAAAGAGAAGGTTGAAACGAAAAGCCCTATCGCGAACAGCCAAGGGGTGTCGAAGAGAATTTCAATAGAGAAGGCTGCAACGGCAAAACAGATAAAGGTTAGCGTGAGTGCTTTCAAACGTCCGGTAAAGCTGTCATCACTTTCAGCAAGAGCCGCAGCAATAACCCCTAAAATTAATGGTGTGATCAGTGTGTTTTGACCATAATACCAAGCAGGTACTACAACACCGAGCAGAGTGATGAGAATTAATACGCTGTAATTTATGGTTTTATTTGCCCAATAAAGGCGTAGTTTTGCTGAGAAGTCCACAGTCGCTCACTTGACACACTAAAACCATAATCCTAACAGAAATCAAGCACAAGAATTTGATACTTATCCATAATTGCCCCTAGGTGGTCATGAAAGCGTCGATAAGCAGTGAGACATTATTAATTCTCACTGCATCATGATATAAATTCAATATTCCCAATTAAAGAGCACGCTCCAATGCAGCTAAGCGCTAATAAGACTGCACAGTTTTTTATTCAAAATGAATATCATCAAGTTGAGCTTGATGGCTCACGCCTGCTGTTATCTTCAGTAGGCAGTGAAGAACGTATCCCTTTCACTATTTGGAGTGGCAAGATCGCGATAAAGCGCGGATTGTTTTGGGGATCGTTGCAGTTTTTTGCTAATCAACAAGATGGCAAACAGCGAAGCTGGTTAGTCCAAGGCCTTCCATGGGAACAATGTCGTCAATTTGCGCGCGCATCGGTTGCTGCTTATCAGAAGTGGCATGACAGACAATGTGAACAGCTGGCAGAGCACGTTCCTCAATGGGAAGCTGAATTGACACGTCTTGAGCAACTTCCTGCTTTCCTACCGCATTCTAAAGTGAAGACTTGGGTCGATATGGTCAACGCAGGTCTGGAAAATATGACGATGACTCTAGAAGAAGCGGGACAGCGCATGCCAAACCGCATCGCTCGAATGCAGCCATGGTTGTCTGAAACGGAAATTAAGCAAGCCGAGAGGAATCAACAGTGGTTAGAGACAGAAAGACAAAACTGGGAAGTATTGTTTGCTCAATGTGAGTCGTCACCCCTGAACTTATCTCAGCAATACGCGGTTTTGATGAACGATGACCATAACTTGATTCTTGCGGGCGCAGGTTCAGGTAAAACCAGTGTTCTCACCGCTCGCGTAGCGTATTTATTGCAAAGCCACCAAGCTCAAGCTGAAGAGTTGTTACTGCTCGCCTTTGGTCGTGAAGCCGCGGAAGAGATGAAGCAGCGCCTTAATAGCAAAATTGGCTTATCAGCAGAGAAGGTGCAAGTGAGCACTTTCCATCAGTTGGGTTTAAAGATCCTTAATCAGGTTGAACCTGAACGCGTGGTTATTTCACCGCTCGCGCTCGATGACAATCAACGCCAAGCATGGTGCATTGATTGGTTGAAGAAGCACTGGATGACGCCGACCAACTTTAAACGTTGGCAAAAGCACTTGTCTAAATGGCCAATTGCTTATTTAACCGGTGACGATGAGCTAGGTAGCCATGTTTCAAACCTCAAGCTGATAGCTTGGCTTGAGAAGCAGCTTGAACAGTTGAATGCATCTGGTTTATCGAAGAAAGAAGTGCAACAACAGCTGATCGACCACCGAGACTACACGCGTCTCAACAGTGAACTTTCATTGTGTTGGCCGTGTGTGACCGCGTGGCAAAAGGAATTGAAAGAACAGAATCATATCGACTTCTCAATCATGATTAGCCGAGCGACACAGTATGTCGAGAAGGGGAAATTTATTTCGCCTTGGAAGTTCATCATGATCGATGAATATCAAGATATCTCGCCAGATCGCCTTGCCTTGGTTGAAGCTCTGTGTAACCAGTCGAAAGCGCAACACCAAGCCTCTATTTTTGCGGTAGGTGATGACTGGCAGTCAATTTACCAGTTCGCGGGTGCAGATGTTGATCTAACGACGGGCTTTAAGGATCGCTTTGAAAGCTCGACCATTCACCACCTAGATACTACCTACCGCTTTAACAATCAGTTAGGTGCAGTTGCCAATCGCTTTGTGCAGGAAAACCCGATTCAGCTTCCGAAAGAACTGAACAGCTTCAAGCAACAGAAGCAAAAGGCGGTGTACAGTGCGCCAAGCAAAGAAGTTGAGAAGATCCTCGATCAGATAAACAGGCAAGCAAAAGGCAAAGCCAATAAATCTGTGATGCTGCTTGGGAGAAATCATTACCACAAACCTGAACTGTTGGATGACTGGAAAAAAATCTATACCTCAATTGATATAAGCTTCATGACTTGTCACGCGAGTAAAGGTAAAGAGGCGGACTTTGTCATTATTCTTTGTGTTGACGAAGGACAGTTCCCCGCGAAGAAGAAACAACTGCACATTGATGGTGCGTTGACTGAATCTTCGGATGTGTTCCCTTATGCGGAAGAGCGTCGTTTGTTTTACGTGGCAATGACGCGAGCGAAAGAGAAAGTTTGGATCACGCACAGCGGTGACGGTTCTGGCTTTGTGCAAGAACTGCATGGCTCTGATTACCCAGTCGTTCGTAAGAAGTGATGTTATTTGACGAGATTATCCAATTTTAGATCTTCAAGCCCTGCCTTAATATCACAAGGCAGACGCATAAAGCATAAGGAGTTTGCTATGGAACACGGCTCTATTAACTACATTGAATTTGCTGCGAAAGATATCGCAGCAACTAAGGCGTTTTTCAGCCAAGTGTTTGGTTGGCGCTTCGAAGACTATGGCCCTGAGTATTCTGCTTTTGAAGGTAAAGGCTTAATGGGCGGCTTCTATTTGGCGAATCTGGCATCGAATACAGATAACGGCGCAGCGCTGATGGTTTTCTATAGCCAAGATCTTGAGCAAACCGAGCGTGACGTGATGGATGCTGGTGGAGAAGTAAATCGTGAGATATTTAGTTTCCCCGGTGGCAGACGTTTCCATTTTAGAGAGCCAAGTGGCAATGAAATGGCGGTATGGAGTGACAAGTAGCGAGTTAAGATTCTGGTGAACAAAAAGCCTGCGATGAAGCAGGCTTTTTAGTCTGTGACGTTATCTTGGCTCTTAACGAAGCGATTTGCTTAGTTCTTAGCGAAGCGATTTGCTTAGTTAAGAGCGCTGAACCATTAAGTTCGCTCAGCTAGGTACGCTTCGTAGTCTGGGATCTCAATGATCACTTCTTCTTCAAGCAGTGAAGAGTTAAACAAGAAGTTAGCGGTAGCGCGGTTGGTTGCTACAGGGATGTTCCAAACACTTGCGATACGAAGCAGTGCTTTTACGTCCGGGTCGTGTGGTACGGCATTCAATGGATCCCAGAAGAAAATCATCATATCAATTTTTCCTTCAGAGATAAGCGCACCAAGTTGTTGATCGCCGCCCATTGGGCCGCTGATCATGCTCTTGATCGCTAAGCCTGTTTCTTTACTGAGTAGAGAACCCGTCGTGCCTGTTGCATAAAGGAAGTGCTTTTGTAGTTTTTCTTTGTTCTCTTTGACCCATCTTAGTAGCTCAGGTTTGAAATGGTCATGAGCGACCAAAGCGATATTCTTATGCGTTGGCATAGTACGCGTCGTTTTTTGCATGGATGTTCCCTAAATGATTGATTCGTTTTTTATTGTTTTGAGTTCTTTAGTCAATATAGCACTAAGGATTCACACTGAATACCGGACGAAACTCAGAAGGTGACAATGAGTCAGCGATAATTTGATCTTTGAGTGTTGCTGGTGTCAGTGCCTCAATCATGGGCGCACTGTGTTGTTCATAAGGTTGACCGCGTAAGTAACTGGTGGCTTGTTTTACCGACAAGCGACCTTGTTCAACCATTTTATCTGTTGGTGCAAAAAGCACCTTGTTACGAAGCAAACCGCGGTAGGTCCCGTGACTTAGGTAACTTGAAATTAATCCAATTTCTTTGGTTTTCCCCGCAGCTCTTAGTTCGCTTATCGCAGCTTCAATCGCGACGGCACTTCCCACAATATATTTAATATCCGGCTGCTCAATGACTTGCTGTACTAGGTTTCTCTGTAGTTCTTTATCGTTATCTGCCCAATAGCTGATCGCAATTTTGATATCGCTCGACTTGATCGCATCATAAAAGCCAAGTGCAACAGGCTTTGTACCGCCACTTGCTTGAGGGCCAAGTAGCAGGGCGATAGGCGTTTCGCCGGATCCCTTTGGATGTCTTTTCGACAAAAACTCTCCGACTTGGAAGCCCATTTGATACCAGTCGACACCGACCGTGCCTTTTAATACTCTTTGTTGCTCTTTATTGACGGTTAACTCATTGACGGTGGCAAACACAGGGGTTGCTCCGACCCAGTTGGTCAGATTCTCATGGTAAGCGTCAGGCGAAACTGTGCCTAAAATAATGGCATCAGCTCCCCATTGCGTGCAAAGCACCAGTTGTGAGGCCTGTTTGGCTACGTTGGGGTAACCGCCAGCTTCCAAAACTCTAAGTTCGACTTGTTGCTTTTCTGCTTCTGAGACCATTCCGTAGTTAACCGATAACCAATAAGAGTCTTTTAGGTGCGGATAAATGGCACAAATTTTTTCTTTTCGTGATGTGGCTTCTGCCGGTCTAATTGGGCTCAAAGGCTCACTAGCACTTGCTGCAGTGGTGACTGATGCTAGTAATGAGAGAAGAATTTTTGAAGTTAAAGGTCTAGATAGCATGAATTGCCGTTTTATTGGTTTTAGATAAGAAACACAGCAAAATATAGCGTATTCTGCTTGGGTAAAGAAGAACGTTTTAAGGTTTAGAGTTTATGTTGTTAGCTTCAGCGAGTATTGGACGCAAGCTACTGGCCTCATTCTTAGTGATGGCCCTGTTGGTTTTATTGTCTGCATTGATCGGTGTTTCTGGTTTTAGCTTTGTAGCAAAGACAGAAAGAAACGTCGTCGATTCTGCTCTTCCTGCCATGATCGAAGCTCGTCAAGTGTCTGAGTTGAGTAACCGTATTATTTCGTCGGTACAAACGCTTTCTAATGCGAGAAATGAAGCAGAAAGAAAAGAAGCTGGCACTATGTTGTTCGGTCAACTTGAGTCGCTTCTTCAGCATATCAAAGAACTTGGCGTCGACAGCTTTGATTCCCAGCTTCTTAATAAACTCGAAAACAATGTCCAAAGTGTTATTAATACACTGGCTGAGTTGGGTGTGTCAGTTGAACGTAAGCTTTGGTTAAACAAGGAACTGTCTTCTCGTGTCGAAGAGATGCGGTTACTCGCGGAAGAGCTCGAACAGTTAACCCGAACCCAAGTGTTGAACACGGCCACCATCGCAGTTGCCAACGTAACACACATCTATGATCTACTAGAAACTAAGCAAACTGAGAAAGCCTACCAAGCCTTAGATGCGCTTGTTGAGGTTGACCTTGATTTGTCTGAACGCCTACATGAATTGCATTTGTTGGCGTACAAAATGCTTAATCAAATTGAAGAAACGCAGACGGTCACTAACGTTGAACGTATCCATCAAATCCAATCTGAGTTTGAATCCAACCTAAAAATCATGGCACGCCGCGTTAAAGCGGTCGAAGATCCGACTCGTTCAGCGCAGATGTCTCAGCTTCTAGAAGAACTAAGAAAACGCCAAGTCGTGTTCGATATTTCGTTAGAACAATATGAGAACACCAAGAAGTCCGAGTTTTTGATGCAAAATACGCTGGAGTTGTTCTCTCAGCTTAATACAACGGTTAACCAACTGGTTGATGATTCAAATCTAAGCACCAAAAAAGCGGTTGATGAGCTGACTAGCACGCTGAACTTGGCTCAATGGTCTTTGTCTGTGATTTCGGTTATTGGTTTGGTAATCGTCGCATTTATCGTGTGGCGAGTGGTGTATATCTCGGTGGTTAAGCGCCTAACTGAATACTCTTCAGCTTTGATGTCTATCGCTCAGGGGCGTCTGAATATCGATATCTCGGTTAAAGGTAATGATGAACTGGCTCATATGGGTGAGGCTATTATTACAGCGAGAAACACGGCACAGGCGCTACAAGTGGTTGCCGTTGGAGAAGCGAAGGCGAAACGTGAGCTCGAAGAACATAAAGAGCACTTAGAAGAGTTGGTCACCGACCGAACTTATCAACTACAAAAAACCAATGAGAAGTTGAATGTCGAGGTGGAAAATCACGCTAAGGCTCGTAATGCCGCAGAACAAGCAAGCCGTGCGAAGTCCGCTTTCCTTGCGACGATGAGCCATGAAATTCGAACACCAATGAACGGTGTATTAGGTACGGCGCGGTTACTAAAAGATACAGGGTTAGATCCTCTGCAATCGGGTTACGCTGACATCATTAACCGCAGTGGTAAGAATCTACTCGCTATTTTGAATGACGTGCTTGATTACTCAAAGATAGAAGCGGGGCATTTAGAAATACGCACGGCTTCGTTTGATCTCTACCAAATGGTTAAAGATACCTACCAACTAATGGAAGGGCGCGCTGCTGAGAAGAAACTTAATTTTGATTTCCATATTGAAAGTAACGTACAACGCTATTGGCGTGGCGACGTGACACGAATCAGTCAAATCTTGAATAATCTAGTTGGCAATGCAATTAAATTTACTGAAAGTGGTTCGGTCGATATCTTTATCAGCTTAGATATCGAAGATGAAAATCGAGTGATGTTTGAAGTCTCAGACACAGGTGTTGGCATTGATAACAACGAGCAAGCTTGTCTGTTTGATGCATTCACCCAAACCGGTAGTGGTCGTAACAAAGCTGGTGGTACAGGGCTTGGACTAGCGATCAGCAAAAGTATCATGCAGGCAATGAAGGGTGATATTGGCGTTCATTCTGAAGAAGGTGAGGGGAGCCAGTTCTGGTTTTCACTGCCACTGGAAGCTGGTGAGAAGATTGAAATGAAAGCACCGACTATTGAAGCTTGTATCCGTGCCAAAGTGTTGTTGATTGAAGATAACCCTGTTAACTGCATTGTTGCTGAAGGATTTCTGAATAACCTAGGCCATGACGTTGTGATGGCGACAACAGGAGAAGAGGCCAGAGCTATATTCAGTGAGCAGGCGTTTGATATTGCGCTGGTAGACATCAATCTACCCGATTGTGATGGCATAGAGCTGATTCAACAGTTAAAAGCGATTCTAGAACAAACGTCCACGGCTGAGCCGATAAATATACCACCTATGGTGGCGGTGTCGGCGCATGTATTCAATGAAGAAGTCGAAAGCTATTTAGCATCAGGGTTCGATGGTTTCTTGCCTAAGCCGTTGGAGAAAGAGGCTCTTTCTCAGCTCATCGTTACTCAACTCGATGGTAAAGCACTGTTGTTACCACAGCCTGATCCGAACGATGCTGTTTGCAAACAAAACTATAAACGCGTAATTGAGAGTAACAGTGATGAACGGAACGCCACACTGATGGCAGATGTATTGGCTAATCACACGGCTACCATTGATGCTCAATATGATACAACTGATTCCCGAGACAGAGGAGGTGCTCCGGTGAAATTGATTGATTCCAAAGTGATAGAGGGTGATCTGTCGATTCTTGGATTAGAGAAAATGAAACAGATCGTGGCGCTGTTTGATGAAAGCAGTGACCTGACCTTGAATGAATTAGCTGAGGCGAGTCAAGCGGATGATGGGCGAGAAGTGAAGTCCTTGGCGCACAAACTTAAAGGATCAGCGGGTAGTTTGGGTCTATCAGCACTGTACAGCTTGTGTCAGAGCATTGAAGCAAGCGAAGAACCATTATTGCAGTATCGAGATAACGACCAAGCTTTATCGGAACTAGTTAAAGACTCGTTGAAGGCACTTGTGCCCTATGTTTCAGTTTAACGATGTGAGCCTGTTTTAAGCTTATACCTAATCTGCAAGCCAAATAAAAAATCCTCTGAACGACTATTCGTCAGAGGATTTTTTATAGCATGTGTACCAATGGTTCTTTAAGAAAGACTTACCAAGATTTCAAGCAATATGGCCGACGATTAAGGTGATATGGCCGACGTTCAAGGCAATATAGCCGACGCTCGAGGCAATGTGCTCAATGTTCAAAAGCTAGAACCAAGGCCTAGCGCTTACTGGCTATCTATTTTTACTATCTATTCTCGAAACGGTTGTAATCCAATAAACCAAACTCAATCGGTTGATCTTGTTGATACCAACGGTGAACTCGGTCGCTGAATGGCCAAAACTCAGGCGAACTGCGTCGTACTGCAAACTTATCCAGCAACGCGACGTAATCTTTTTCTGTGTCCAAGCTTTGCAGTGCTTTAACCAGAGTCGGTATATCGCGCTCAGTTAATGACAGATAAGCGGCAGGGTAGCTACCTACAACCCCACGTACTAGTGTTAAGTCGTCATTGGCGTAATCTCGATTACCCTCTTCATTGAACAGGCTTGAAATGTTGCTGTGAGCGTTATTGTGAATCATGGTGAACAGCTGCTCATCGCCGTTCTCGCTTTCAATCATGATCGTCACTAATTGAGGCACATGACGCAGACCGACTCCCTTAATCAAATTCACTTGTTTGAGCAGAGCTTCGTTTTTCCGACTGAAACCTGTTTCGACAATATCAAAGCGATTATCGAGGATCGGCGCGAGCTTATCTTTGATCATATTAAGCAGTTCACGCTTAGGATTTGTCGTTTTGTATATCACGTTGGTTGGCTGGTCAAAAGGTGCAATATTACGCTGCAAGTAGTCGCTCAACTGTGAGCTTTGGTTTTCATACCAACTTGAGTGTTCAATGTGTCGTACGTCTTTTGGAAGAAGGGTCAAGAAGTTACTCTCACCCTCAAGGCGCAAGAAATCCATAAACATACGGGTAATCAGTTGGTGGCCGAAGTTACCGTAGACATCAAAACCAGCAACGAGAAGGTAATGGATACGTTCTAGAAGGGCGTAATCAAGAATCCATGCCGTCTTGGGGTGTGGGCCAACTAACCCTTGCACAACAGATGCGCTATCAAAATGTCTAAAGATGGTGAGGGCTGCATTTGGGTTGACGCCATCGCCATCCCAAATGATGTCAGTGTCCAGGTTTACGCCACTTTCAAACCATTGGTTGGTGAAGTCTGATTTGGCATTTAGGTATCGTGCTTGTTGCTTCGCGTATCTTACCCAATTAGTGACAGGAACCGTATTGCTGTCTAGCTCACTAGGTAGCTTTAAGTTTTTCTTTTGGCTCGCGTAGAAGGCGTTTATTTCTGGTAAGTCGGCTTTCTCGGGGTCAATGAAGAAAATCCAAAAACGATCGTTAATCACGTTTAGAGCAAGTTGACCTCGACACACTGGCCCTTTGATAAAGGCCATGATGGTGTTTTGTGCATTGTCCAACATGAAGTGGAAGCGCGAGTTTACTGGCAGTGCTTCAAACGACGTCATTGGATTCGCCGCTACGTCAATCGCGTAGCTAGGAAGTTGTTTGACAGCGTAATTAGCATCAACAAACCATGTATTCCAATTGTTCAGGCGCTCTTCATTTAAAGCGAAAGGCATATGTGTTTTGTGGACTATGGTGCCTTGCTCTGGAATCAGGCGATAATAAACCCGATTCACTTTTGGATCGTCATAAGGTCGACGAGTCGTAATGCGTTGTACTGCTTCGCCTGGAGGTGTTGTAGAACGAACGATCGAGAAGAAGCGTGTTGGTTGCCCTAAATCAGAAAAATAAACGTGAGATAAAAATAGGTGCTCATAGATGTAACGCGCAGAGAGTTGGCTCTTTCTCGAACTCTTATTGAGGAATTTTTCGTAGACATTAACCAGCTCTTGCTCAGCTTCGCTCAACGGAATATGGTCATTCATTAACGCGCCGTTTTCCAACCAACTCATTAAAGTCGCGTATTCCGTTTTATCTAAGTTCGGCATGCCATAAGGCATTCCCCACGTCGGGTAATCTTTTTCGTATTGAGCGTACTCTTCGATAGTCGGACACTGTTGGTCGCGATCAATCGAAAAGTCGAAACCTTCCAACTGCTTTTGGTCTGGAAGCGGATGGTTCTCTTTTTGAATCAGCATTCGAGATACAAGACCCGCATCGAGGTTGGCGGTTGAGTTTTGCATACGCTCGTTAAGCACGGGGTGGAAGTCGGCTTCACGCCACTCTTGAGTGGTCAATGCATCTTCAAATAGGCGAGTCGGGGCAGATGCCGTTAAACGCGTACCTTGATAAACGAGAGCCTTGCTTGCGCCACGATCGATACCTTCAACTGAAGACATTTTGAGTTGGCAAGGCGCATCATAACAAGCGTGACAAACCACACATCGGTTATCAATGATCGGCTTCACTTCGTTGATGAAGTGTTGTGATTGAGCCGAAAGAATAGGGGCTTGGCGATCGCGTACTTGCTGTTCACCAAACAGCTCGTCAAAGTTTAAACCCGCGTACACGGCACAACCTGAGAAGACGCTAACAAAAGCCAAGATGAAGAGTTTTTTCAAATTCATACGTATTTAAATATTAGGCATTTTCTCTAATTATATCGAAAATGCTCATGTTCTAACAATTTTGTAGACAAGATATTGATGGGGCTGAGTCACTTATCGCGTCAACCCCATAATTAAAACAAGGTTCATGTAGCTTAGCTAAGGCTCTAAGGCTTATTGATTGACGTAGCACACCGAAAAGGGAACAGACAAGCGTTCAAACTCTTTGATCCAACGCCACTGGTTGTCTTGCAATTTATCTCCCGGTCCTTTGACTTCAATCCAATGAAATTCATCCCCCTTGAAGGCAATCAAATCTGGCATCCCAGTTCGGAATAGCTTCAGGTCACTCAATATCACCTTGAAGAGATCAACAAGTAGGGTGTTTGGAATTGCAGCCATGCTGTGCTCGATGAGTGCTTTTGGGAAATGATTCCAATGAACAAAAGGATTAGCGATGCCTTGCTTGCTATCGTAAGTCTCAAGCAAATGATTCAGCCCGTGCTCGAATAGGGTTTGGAACACAGCTTCAATTTGCTCGGCTCGTTTGTCTATGAAGTCTGAGTGATACAAGTCCAGTGGCCGATGTTGGTAACGATTGATAAAAGCGCCTTCAACATCAGAGAAAATGACATCCCAGAAAGCCAAACCGAACAAGCCACACAGAAAACTGTTCTCAGAAAAATAGACATCCCAACCTTGGCATTCAAAGTGCTGCTTTACTGCAAGCTCAACTCTGGTTTGGCTAAGGTCTAATACCAGTTTTATCTCTTTGCAGTTTGGTTTTATGGCACGTGAAACTTTGTGGCCCTGCTTTCCTAATAACTTTTGTTTTCGCAGTAGCCTCTGTTCAAGCTTAGCTGCGACCTCAAGCTCTGACACATCCGATGGATTCTCTTGCATTTTCGTGACAATGTCACACATTAAGTCTAACTCGTCTTGTTTGTCATAGATGCGCGCAAGTCGTTCTCTGCTCGGAGAAAGTATTGATTGCTTGAACCAAAAGACAGCTTGGTCATTTTGATTAAGCCTTTCTAGATCGCGCGCGAGGTCGTTGATCAATCGCGATCGTTTTCTAGCAATACTTTTGTGCTCTGATTCTTCGGGTATCGAGTGCAGAAGGTGCTCAATAAACTCAGGGTCTTTACGATCACCTTCGTAATATTGGTGTTGAATTTCACGCATCTGAAGCAATTGATTGAGCTGTTCTCTAGCGGTGAAGAACCGACGTTGTTTGCTTAACGGGTAGTTTTCAAAGGTGTTGAGTCCAAGGTCGCTTAACACGAACTGGCTTAGGTCTTGGTAAGTATTGGCAAAAAAGAGCAACAGTAATACATCAATCACCTGAGATTCGACCACGAAAATGCAATCGAACGATAGGCTTTGGAACTGATCAAAAACTTGTGATTCAAGCAACGCTAACAGTTGGTCTTTTTTAGCAGATTTATTGCTCTTAAGAGATGGGAATACATTAAGCAGCTCTGGCTTGGTGAGCAGGTTCAATCCAAGTTCGAGCTGGGTAATTTCCAAGTCATGCTGGTCCGTTGGGTGACTTAACGTAATGAAGCGTGATGAGTTTAGCTCTTGTAATGCAGTATCGATATTTGGGATTTCAACATAAGTGAGCTTGTCACTGCGAAACCAGCAGCCTTTACGAGAAAGTAAACGCACCATTAAGCATTGGCTTGCAACAGAAAGACGTTTGTATTCAGATAACCAACGGCACTCATCGTCACTCAGAAGATCAGGGTAGAGCGTTTGCGCGTGTTCAACCAGTCGATTGAAGTTGTCGAGATAATAAGTAGGGGAGAGCTGAGGAGTGGTTTCTATCGTCAATGGAGAAGTCGCTTGATCCAAAAAGAGCCTAACCCTAAGGTTAAGCTCTTCAGTAACAAATTCAATCTTTTCTGATGATTAAGCTTGTGATGCTTTTAGTTCAGCAACTTTAGCTTCAGAGATTGGCTTAGTGATGATTGCTAGAACAATACACACTGCCATCATAACTGCAGAGATTGTGTAAGCTAGGCCGTAACCTTCGCCGTTTGCCATTGAGAAACCAACAACTGCTGCACCGATAGCGCCGCCGATACCCCATGCCGTGTAAAGCACGCCGTAGTTAGTACCGTAGTTTTTCAGGCCGTAGAATTCAGCAGTTAGTGTTGGGAATACTGCTAGAAGCGTACCGTAACCAACAGCTGCGATTGCCGTACCAATGATTAGCGTGAATTCAGAGTTGAACGTAGCAAATAGAGCCATGTTCGCGCCTTGAAGGATGAACGCTAGAAGTAGAGTACGTACACCACCGATTTTATCTGCAAGCATACCCGCAGCAACACGGCCGCCTGAGTTGAATACTGCAAGGATAGACGCTAGGTAAACAGCGTTTGGCAGGTTAGCTTGAACGCTAGCGATTGTAGTGATGTTACCGATGATCATTAGACCAACAGATGCAGCAAATGCGTACATGATCCATAGAGAGTAGAACTGAGGAGTCTTCAGCATTACTTTCCACGTTAGGTCTTCAGTCTTCTTAACCGCTTTAGGTGCTTGGCCTGCTTTTACTTTAGGCTCAGCTGGCGTGTAATCCGCTGGTGGGTTGTTGATTGTTGCTGCTAGAGGTACTGCGATTGCAAGTACACCAACACCAAGAATCATAAAGCTTGTTTGGATACCCATGCTGTCGATTAGCGCAGAAGTTAGTGGTGCTAGGTAAATAGCTGCAAGACCGAAGCCCGCTGCGATTAGACCGTTTACCATACCTTTCTTAGAAGAGTGGAACCACTTCATTGCTGATGGAGAAAGACATGCGTAACCGAAGCCGATACCAGCACCTGTCATAATACCGAACGTGATGTTCAGCATCATAGGCGTTGTAGCGAAACCAGAAGCAATCATGCCTAGGCCTGTTAGAGCCGTACCTAGGATTAGGATCTTACGTGGACCCATACGGTCTTGTAGGATGCCTGCAACAAGAAGACAAACAGAGAATGTGATAGTTGCAATAGCGTAAGGTGAAGATGCTTCAGCAGCACTCCAACCAGCTTCAGTGACTAGCGCTTTGTTAAATACACTCCAAGCATACAGGATGCCAAGACAAAGGTTGATACAGAAGCCTGCTAGCAGGATACGTGTTGCTTTATCAATCTTGCTCATTTTTATTCTCAGTTTTGTCATCGGTTCGTGGAGAGCCACTTAACTAAAGACGGGTTATTGTGATTGTTTCTTCAAAATTAGTTTGCGTTTATCAACAGACAACGCAAAAGAGCGCGGATTATAACCAATAAAAATGTGATTGGAATCTCTTTTTCCATTTTCGGTAAATTAAATTCAGTTTGTTAATAGGTTGTTTTTTGTTGGTTTTTAAAATGTATTCAACACCTTTCTGTTTTGTTCTTTTTCGCTCTGTTTTCTTATTATTTCAGGGCTTTTGAGGTGATGGTTTTTGAATAGACACGTATTCCGTGCGGATATCACAGAGTTACAAATAATTTTAATTAATTTCCAAGGTTAAATTTGTGTAACAAAATAAATCGAAACGGCGCTTTGTTCATATGAGACAAGGAGTAACGGAGTTTTATTAAAAACAGAATGTTAATCAATTGTTAAGGGTGCTTTTTGCTGGTACTTTTGCTTACATTTTGTTCGATCGGAGGGGTTGTGTTGTCTCTAAAAAGTGGGAAAATAGTATGCAAACTGAGATTCCAAATTTGAAAGGATGCGTTTCCAACTTATGGTGAGGCGAGTATTATGAAACTGTTTTTAATTTTATTGATGTCAATTTCTGGTGGTGTAGCGGCAGCTGACCATATTCACTCTTTCCTATTCGGCTTCTATGTTGCGGCTCTAGCAGTTGGTAGTTGCTACTGGCTTGCATTCCGCAGTACGCGTTTCCCACAGTTGGCATTAGTGCTATTGATGTGTGGCTTTTTTGCGAAAATTGCAGTGACTGTTATCGGTGTTTCCTGGGGTATCTCGAACGATATCATTCAATCGCCGTTCATTTTCTCATTGTCATACCTGTTCTTCTTAGTGGTTGTGTCTTACGTTTGGTTTGCGTACCGCGATAAGCTGACGATGAAAAAACGCGCTAAACAGGTAGAAGAGTCTCGTAAACAAGCGGCAGCATAATTCGATTTATTTCTTAAAGAGCCTTCTTCGGAAGGCTTTTTTGAGCCTGCTTACCTGAACTCTATTGTTTGGTTATGATGGCAGATAAAAGAAACCCCAGTATGGGGACATACTGGGGTTTCTTGTTATTTATCTAGCAGTTACCATCTACAAAAGACAGTCCTGAAAATGTGTTACTTCTTCATCATTTTTGCGAGGTCGGCGAACGGGTTGTGTGTCGCTGATTGGTGATCATCTAAAGTCGCTTTTGCATCCACACCATAACGCTCATGGTCTGTGTATTTTGAATGCTCATGATCGTGACAGTACAGACATAATAGCTCCCAATTACTGCCATCTTCAGGGTTGTTTGTATGGTCGTGATCCACGTGGTGAACGGTCAGCTCTCTTAAGTTCGAGTAAACGAATTCACGCGCGCACTTACCACAAACCCATGGGTACAGTTTTAGTGCCTTTTCGCGATAGCCTTTCTCTTGTCGAGCATACGCTGCACTCGAACCTGTGTAATCTGAAGACATTGCCAAATTCCTATTTATTGTAATGCCCCGATTTTATCACAGCTTTCTGGAACGGGTAGGGCTGTCGTTGCTAAATGGTGCAGTAGATTAACCAACATTGAATGAGGTTCGAAATCAGGTGCGAATAGATGCCTACCTTTGACATGAGCCATCTCGTAAATCAGGTTATGTCTTTCTGGAATAAGCCATGCTTAACAGTTTGAAAATAAATCGTGTTCAGGGGTTTTAACCTAATGTCTGTGACCTAATATCAGTCTGTGAGACCCTATATAAATAAGGAAACATCATGTCAGAACAATACACTCCGCCAAAAGTTTGGGTTAACGATACTGCTGGTGGTAACAAGTGGGCAAATATCAATAGTCCTGAATCTGGCGCTCGCTTTGATAAAGACCTCCCTGTGGGTGAACACGCCTTGCAACTGTATTCTCTAGGTACGCCTAACGGTCAGAAAGTCACTATCATGCTTGAAGAGCTGTTAGCTGCGGGTGTTAAAGAAGCTGAATATGATGCGTACTTGATCAACATTGGTGAGTCAGACCAATTCTCTTCGGGCTTTGTTGATGTAAATCCAAATTCGAAGATCCCAGCGCTGCTCGATAAATCAGGCAACGAAGATGTGAATGTATTCGAATCGGCTTCTATCTTGATGCACTTAGCTGAAAAGTTTGGTCACTTCTTGCCGAAAGAAGGGGCTGCGAGAACACAAGCCATAAATTGGTTGTTCTGGGCGCAAGGTTCAGCACCTTTCCTTGGTGGTGGTTTTGGTCACTTCTACGCTTATGCAGATGAAAAGCAAGAGTATCCAATCAACCGTTTTGCGATGGAAGCTAAGCGTCAATTAGACGTGTTAGACAAGCAACTCGCCAATAGCACTTTCGTTGCGGGCGAAGAGTTCAGCATTGCTGATATCGCAATTTGGCCTTGGTATGGCAACCTTGTATTAGGCAATCTTTATGATGCTGCAGAGTTCTTACAAGTTGAGTCTTACACCAACGTTATGCGCTGGGCTAAACAACTAGAGGCGCGCGAAGGTTTTCAACGAGGCCGAGTGGTTAACCGTTCATTTGGCGAAGAGTGGGAGCAAGTGCCAGAGCGCCATTCTGCTGAAGATATTGATTCGGTATTGAAGCTCAAGCCTTAGTCGTTCCAAGCACCAACTCACTGTAAATAACTAGAGTTTGTGTTCGATTGTTTCGAATCACAGGCTCTAGTTTTTTGTTTTTATCGGCCCTCACCAATCAAGTACACCTATTAAGACTTAGCTATTGAATGCGGTTTAGGTATAAAATCTGCGACATCATAATTCTAAAGGATGGTGCCATGTACCACGGTCATATCTATTTCCCTCTGCGATTTGCAGAGCAGGCAGAAACACTGCGTCAGAAAATTCTATCGGAACGTAAAGATGTATTAGAGGTTTTTCCACTAATACAGCGTTTGGTTGGCCCACATAAGATGCCGATGTTTGAGATTCACTTTGCGAACAAAGAGTCGGGCATTGTGGAATGGCTTGAAAAAGAACGCGGTGACATGTCGGTGTTGATTCACCCAGTAACCGGCGGTGAAGAAACTCTAGACCATACAGTACGTGCGACTTGGCTTGGTCGTGAGCTGGGTGTGTTTGAAGAAACGTTGACTAGCTAATTTTAATCCTGCGCCCGACAGTTTGCGAGCTTAATAAACAGTGCGTCTAGAATAAACATAAGTTAATCAATGTTTCTGCTGTCGGGTGAATTATCGCAGGTTCCCACCTCGATAAACTTTACTCTCTCAGTCATAAACCTCTCCGAAGTTCATTTATTATCCTTTGTGGAACCTGCCGGTTTTAACCCCCCTAAGACAACGAATAATAAAAAGGCTCCTTAATCTAGGAGCCTTTGTTTTACTAAGGAACAGTTTAGCAAGGAACTGTTCTATCAAGAGCCTCTGTTCGTCAGCTTTAACCGTTAAACAGAGTAGGGGGATTAAGCTTCTGCAGTCACTTTAGAATCGCTCATCTTTTTAAGAGCGGCGTAACCAAAACCTGTTACCGCTGTACCTGCTGCAATCGCCACTAGATACATAAGCACTGGAGAGATAGCGCCAGGAATTAGCAGTACGAACAAGCCGCCGTGTGGAGCCATTAGTTGTGCACCAAACATCATTGATAGAGCGCCCGTTAGTGCGCCACCTGCCATACATGCTGGGATAACACGCATTGGGTCTTTCGCTGCGAATGGGATTGCACCTTCAGAGATGAAACATAGTCCAAGAACGAATGATGCTTTACCTGCTTCGCGCTCGCCTGCTTCAAACTTGTCTTTCACTAGGAAAGTTGCAAGGCCCATACCTAGAGCTGGAACCATACCAGCAGCCATGATTGCTGCCATTGGTGCGTAAGTTTGCGAAGCCAGTAGACCAACACCGAATGTGTAAGCTGCTTTGTTTACTGGGCCACCAAGGTCGAAACACATCATTGCGCCTAGAATCACACCCAGAAGAATCGCATTAGACGTTCCCATGTTGTTTAGGAAGTCTGTCATTGCGCTCATCACGCCTGAAACAGGGCCACCAACGATGTAAATCATGACCAAACCAGTGAACAAACTCGCGATAAACGGAATGATCAGAATTGGTTTGAGGGCTTCCATGGATTGTGGAAGTTGAACCTTGTCGGCAATGAATTTTGCTGCGTAACCCGCAATGAAACCCGCTGCGATACCACCTAGGAAACCTGCGCCTGTTGAGCTAGCCAACATACCGCCGATTAGACCTGGAGCCAGACCTGGACGGTCAGCAATAGAGAATGCAATGAAACCAGCAAGAACAGGAATCATCAGTGCGAATGCAGAACCACCACCGATAGTCATCAATGCTGCTGCTAATGTGCCTTCTTCTTTAAACGCTTCGATACCGAATACGAAAGACAGTGCGATGATCAAACCACCGGCAACAACCACAGGAAGCATGTGAGATACACCTGTCATTAGGTGCTTGTACACACCTTTCTTCTCATCAGCAGGCGCTGAATTTGAAGACGCTGTGTGCTGGTATGGCTTAGCTTCAGCGAATGCTTTTTCCATCTCTTGCTTTGTTTTCTTCAAAGCAGGACCTGTTGTCGTTTTGTATAGCGCTTTGCCGTTAAAGCGATCCAGTGGAACGTCGATGTCGGCAGCGATGATAACAAGATCAGCGTCTGCGATTTCTTGGTCTGTCAGTTGGTTTTTCGCACCTACAGAGCCGCGAGTTTCCACTTTGATTTGGTGACCTAGGCGTTTGCCTTCTGCTTCCAGCGCTTCAGCAGCCATAAAGGTGTGCGCAACACCAGTCGGGCAAGCGGTAATAGCTACGATCTTTTTGCTGCCTGTACTTGCTGTTGTAGAAGAGTTTGCTGAAGTACCAGTAATTTCCACTGTAGTCTCAACTTGAGAAGCGTCTAATACTGTTGCTTCTGCTACCGCTTTCTCTAGAAATGCTTTTGCATCGGCTGTGCATTCAGAGATAGCTGCTTGGTACACTTTTTTGCCAACAAAGCGCGCTTTATCAACGTTTGTGTTGGCAGCAATAACAACAACGTCGCTGCTGTCGATCGTGTCTTGTGATACTGGAGAGTTAGGTAATACGCTAGATTGACATTCAATAGCGGCGTTCCAACCCAGTGTTTTTGAAGCTTGCTCTAACAAGCCTGCTGCGATGATGCTGTTTGCTACGCCACTTGGGCAAGCTGTGATGATGGTAATATTCATAATAATCCCTTTGTCCTATTTACTTGTGTCTAACTGACTAGTTGGAGCACTAAGCGCCTGTAATTGGATATTTTGTCGTACTGAATCCAGCTCTTGTTGGCTGGTTACACCCACACCTACCTGTGAAACTGCTAGAGCAGATAGGGCGGTTGCGAATTGAATAAGTTCTGGTTTTGGCATCTGTTGCATGTGACCCCAACATAGGCCAGCAACTAAGGTGTCACCTGCACCTACCGTGCTTACTACTTGCATGCGCGGAGGTTGAGCGTGTAACCACTCACCTTGGTTAAGCCACATCACACCTTCAGCACCAAGTGACACAACGATGTTATCGATGCCTTTTTCACTTAGGGCTTGGCCTGCGTGTTGGCATTGGTCGCGTGTAGTTAGTTCGGCGTTGAATAACTGAGATAGCTCTTCATCGTTTGGCTTGACCAGCCATGGTTGTGCATCGAGCCCCGCTTTAAGTGCATCACGGCTGCTGTCGAATAACACTTTCTTGCCCATATCGTGAAGTTTCTGAATCCACGATGCGCATAACATAGGTGAAATGCCCTGAGGTAAGCTGCCTGCAATCACGAAATATTCGTGGTCTTCAGCTAACCCGAATAGAGTGCGCTCAAACTGCTCGATGGCAATCGGTGTTACCGCTACGCCAGGGAAGTTGATGTCGCTAACTTGACCACTTTCTTCTACTAACTTCACGTTGATGCGAGTTGCGCCGTCGACACGAATAAAGCGGTCAGTTGCGCCCATCTGTTCGAACAGTTGGCAGAACGGTTCTTCGTTATTGCGACCAAGGAAACCTGTTACGGTGACTTTAGCGCCAAGCTCTGAAAGTACTTTTGCTACGTTTACGCCTTTACCCGCTGCATGCAGTGAGCTTTTGTTCACCAAGCTAACTGAACCTACGTTTAGCACATCGATGCTACCTGTCAGATCTAGAGCAGGGTTTAGGGTTACGGTAACGGCTTTGATTTGTTTATCAGACATATCGATTTCCTAACCTTCGCCAAGGCCAGAAGCGATAGCTTTGCCAATAGACTCAAGTGCTTGAACTGCATCTTCACCTTCAGCAACAAACTGAAGCTGATGGCCGTGTTTAACGCCAAGCGCGATTACTTTCATCAAGCTCTTCGCGTTCACTTCTTTTCCATCGCCATCTAGGTTTGATACGCGGATAGTTGATTCGAACTTCTTCGCTTCAGCGACTAGCATTGCGCCCGGACGAGCGTGTAGGCCGTGTGCATTTTTGATTTTGAATACCGCGCAGTTGTCGTCTTGAGAAGCTGTAGAAACCGCTTCACCTTTTAGAAGGCCAATCACTTGTGCTGCGTCAGCGGTTAACAGTTGTTGCTGTTTACCTTCGAAAACCATCTTGCTTAGGTTTGCCAGAATAGATTGGTGAGCGCTGTTACAAGCAGCAAATGCCACCAATGCTTTAACTGGTGTGCCTTCGTATTCGCAATCGTTCGCTGTTGAAACGAAAGATACGCCAGTGCGAGTTACGCCTTTATCGCTGCCCAACAACCACAAGCCTTGGCCTAGGTGAGTCGGTGTTTTTGTTACTAAGTCAGCAACGAATGCATTGTCTGTGCAACCTGTGTTCTTAAGTAGGCCGCCCGCAACTGCCGACATTTGAATCATGTCGCTTGCAGGGAACAGCAGCTGAACTAAAGAAGCGTCTAGGTCTGCTTCTAGCTGAACTTCGCCATTAAGTAGGGCGATGATTTCGTCTTCTGATTTTGCTTGCTTTAATTTCTCTTCAACACCGTCTGCCGCTAGCACTTTGGTCAGTTGCTTAAGAATGCCTAAGTGCTCATCAGATTTAGCTGCAATACCAATCGCAACGTAAACACGGTTGCCGTCTGCCCAATCAATACCTTCAGGGAAGTGGTGTACCGCAACGCCTGTCTCTTTCACTAGACCACGAGTATCCGTCGTTCCGTGTGGAATCGCGATGCCGTTACCTAGGAACGTAGAGTTCTGGTTTTCACGGTTCAGCATTCCTTCAACGTAACCAGAGTCAACTAAACCTTTAGCTGTTAGGTCGCCAGCAATGTTTTGGATTGCTTGGAACTTATCATTGGCCGTTTGGCCTAGAGTAATGTTAGATTTTGATAATTTAAGCATGGTGCCTCTTTAGCGTATCGCTTGAGAATTTGTGTATCGCTACGATTCAGTCTAGAGCAATATTTGCCCGTTGTTTTATGCTTGCTGAATCGGTTCAGCATTCAGTGTAAAAAAATTCAGCAAAGCCGATTTTGGTTTTCAAAATAGTTTTGCTGCGTGTCGTAATTCCAGTTTCGTTAATAACAAGAAGCTGAATCACGACAAATGACGCTCAATCCATTCAAAAGGATGATTGAAGTCACTTTTAAGATTTTGCTGAATCCTTTCAGCTTTTATACTGAATCGATTCAGCATATAATTCAACTAATCTAGGGATCAGATCATTCGTTATATGATCCTACGCACAAAATACAGGTCACTCATATGACACTTGATGAAATCGCTAAGTTGGCTGGAGTATCGAAAACCACTGCCAGTTATGTCATCAACGGCAAGGCGCAGAAATACAGAATCAGTGAAAAGACTCAACAGAAAGTCATGGCGGTTGTAGAAGAATATAATTACCGTCCAGACCATGCCGCTTCGTCGTTGCGCGCTGGTAATAGCCGTTCATTTGGTTTGATTATTCCGGATCTGGAAAACAGCAGTTACGCGCGTTTGGCAAAATTGATAGAGCAGAATTCACGCAAAGTGGGCTACCAGATATTGATTGGTTGTTCTGATGATGATGCTGAAACCGAACGAAAAGTGGCTGAAGCTTTGGTAAGTCGTCGTATTGATGCCTTGCTGGTTGCGAGCTCAATGCCAGACGCCAACGAGTTCTACTTAAAGTTGCAAAACTCAGGAACGCCTGTGATCGCAATTGACCGTCCGTTAGATGATGAGCACTTTGCTTGCGTACTCAGTGAAGATTTTGAAGCCGCGTTTGAACTGACGCATTCGATTCTTGATGACAGTATTCATAGTGTTGGTTTGATAGGTGCACTTCCTGATCTCAATATCTCACGCGAACGTCACCTAGGTTTTGAAGCGGCGAATAAAGCACATACTCAACAAACAGGACTGACAGAAAACAAGCCGATGGTTGTGGGGTATGGTGAGCACTTTGATAGAGAATCTGGACGTGAGGTTTTTGAAGAGTGGATAGCTAAAGGCACAGTTCCAGATGCGATCGTGACTATGTCTTACACCTTATTAGAGGGTGTGCTGGATGTGATGGTCGAAAAACCAGAGCTGATCAATCAAGTCAAATTGGCAACCTTTGGTGATAACCGACTGCTCGACTTCTTGCCATTTAAAGTCCATTCACTGCCTCAGCAGTTTGAAGTGATTGCCGATAGTGCTTTTGCCTTGGCGTTAAATGCATCAGCTAAGCGTTACCAAGCGGGTATTGAACTCGTGCCGAGAAGTTTAGTGAGACGAGGCTAATTCCAGTTAGTTTAAACAAGCTAGGTTAGATTTGGACACTTAGCTCGAACTTGGACACTTAACTTGAATTAAGCAATAAGCCAAACTCTACAATGGCAACAATGCCGAGCAACAAAGCCAACACCTTCCAAAACTGGATTGGGTTTCGGTTTATCAAAGGTTGCTTGGCTTGGCTTTTGACCAAGCTTTGGTTTGGCGTGTAAAGGTCTGCCACAAAATCCCCCAACACTTGATGACGTTCGCTTGGTGATTCCGCGCAGGCTTTTTGTAATACCAAATCCACCCAGCTTGGTAAGTCAGCTCGTTTCTGTGTGATGGGTTGGTATTCCCACTGATGATGACGAGATTGCTTAAGTGATTGTGCGGTCATTTCAGAGTAGGGCAATTCACAGGTTAGCATCTCATAGCCGATCACAGCGATAGAGAACAAATCTGAGGTGGTTGTCGCGGTGCTATGTTTGATGGTCTCTGGCGCAATGTAATTGACCGCACCTAATGGAGTGTCGTCTTTGTCTGCGAGCTCTCCTTCTTCAAGTCCTCTCACTAATACAGCGCCGAGATCGATGATTTTTATCTCACCATCACGTTGAAGCATGATGTTCTCGGGCTTTAAATCTCGGTGCACCATGTCTGCGCGTTGTAATACTCGAATGCCTTGCGTGATCTTTTCTAATATTTCGCGCACTTCATTGAGTGACGGTTTTGGATTGTCGTACATCCATTGTCTTAGCGTGATGCCTTCAACCCATTCGCAGATTTGATATAAGAATTGCGAGTTCTCTGGCGTTGGGTAGACCTTCATTACTTTCTTATTGTTCAGTAAGATCCCCGCCCATTGTTCATTAAAGAAGGCTCTCAGTTGCGACGGGCTATCGTGGTATTGAACGGAAGGGACTTTTAGCACGAACTCGGTTTGTGTCTCTTTCTGCATCACACGATACACATGGCTTATAGAGCCTGCATACAACACCTCAAGTACCATAAAGTTGTCGATACTTTGCCCGAGCTTTAAAGCGGGTGGGATAGCACGTTTAGCCAGTTTTTCATGGAACTCGATGAGCGAAGGTGTAGGTAGGTGACTGACCTGCACAATCAAGCAGCTCACGTTGTCTGAACTGTTGTGGCTTAAAGCGGTGTTACAGATCGTTTGTGCGGCGTATTCGAAATCCGCTCCAGGTCTATTGATGTGTTCTTTGAAAGTATTGGGAGCAACAAATTCATGCACGCCGTCAGAAGTCAGGATAAAGCAGTCGTCTTTCTTGATAGGCAGGGTTTGGTAGTCAACGTTGAGTTGATTATCCATCCCCAAAGCTCGCGTTAGGTAATGCTTCTGCCCCATATTTTTACGGGTGTGGTCGCGGGTCAGTTGGCGTAATTCTCCATCTCTGAGTAAGTAAATGCGACTGTCGCCAACGTGGAATATATGTGCGGTGTTCGATTTTAATATCACGCTGCTGAACGTCGAAACGAGGGCATTGTGGTTCACTTGTTGCGCGGGATGAATATTAGAAACAGACGTGTTGAAGAGCCAAGAATTGAGTGAGGTTAAGACCTTTTGTGCCGAACGTTGAATGCTCCAGCTATTTGGAGTGGCGTAATAGTCGTCGATAAACTGCATCACGCTGGTGTGACTGGCTTTCTGGCCGTGTTCACTGCAACTTGCCCCGTCTGCTATACAAGCAACGCTGCCTTTTAGCTCTTGCTCAGTACGAGTTTTGGGGTGCTTTACAATGATGGCGTCTTGGTTTTCATCACGTATGCCTTTATTCGAATAGCCGCCAAACTTCAAAGTCAGTTGGTTATTGGATTCTGGCGTGACGACTTGCCCTTGGCTGAATGAAATTGTCATAACTGGTCTTCTTTTAACTGTTCTTCTTCCCGCTTCCTTGACAGAACATCCTAGGAAGAACAAAAGCTCTAGTGAACGTAGAGCCTTTGAACGAAGCACCTAGCGTTGATGTATCCGCTAAGGTGCCTCTCCCGATTCAATAATATCAATGCTTCTTAGTACAGACCCTAGCTTGAAACATTAATCAGCGTGACACTGCCGTCGTCGTTTACTTCAGCGATTTGACCGTTAGGCTCTTCCATGAACAGTAGAGTCACAAAGCCTAGTACCGCTGTTGCAGCAATCACTAAGAAGAATGTTTGGTAGCTCACGAATGACAACACAGTTAGGTAAACTACCGCACCCACGTTACCGTAAGCACCCGTCATACCTGCAATTTGACCTGTCATACGGCGCTTGATTAGAGGAACCGTTGCGAATACTGCACCTTCACCCGCTTGCACGAAGAATGAACACGCCATCGCCGCGACAACCGCTAGCCATACAGGCCATGTGCTGTCTACTTGACCCATTGCAAAGTAACCCACAGCAAGACCAATCGTTAGAATAAGCAGTGTTGGCTTACGACCGAATTTATCTGAAATCCAACCACCACCTGGGCGAGACATTAGGTTCATAAAGGCATAAGCCGATGCAACCATACCTGCAAGAACCGGTGTTAATTCAAAGGTTTCAGAGAAGAACAGTGGCAGCATAGAAACCACAGCCAGTTCAGAACCAAATGTCGCGAAGTACAATACGTTAAGTACCGCTACTTGCTTGAACTTGTACTGGTGAATCTCTGGCACTTCTTCTTTAAATACGTTCTTGTTTACTTTCCAAACTTGCGACACTTCGTACACGTAAAGTGCAGCTAAACCTGCATATACAGAGTAGACGGCCATGTCAGAAAGCATGTTGATGTTGCTTGGTGATAGCTTCCATGTCAGTAGCGCCAGTGCCGCGTACATCGGGATCTTCATAATAAGTAGGAAGAAAAAGTCACCCTTGGATGTCACTTCCATTGCCGTTACTTGAGCTGGCTTGAAGTAAGTTGAACCTTTTGGTGTATCTGACACGTTTTTGTAGAAGATAAACGAGAACGCTAAGCTCATTACGCCAGTAATACCGACCGCATAACGCCAGCCATCTTCGCCGCCAAACGCTAACGCAAGAGTTGGAAGTGTAAACGCTGCTGCTGCAGAGCCGAAGTTACCCCAGCCGCCGTAAATACCTTCTGCCGTACCCAGTTCGTTGTGTGGGAACCACTCAGACACAAGACGAATACCGACAACGAATCCTGCACCAATGAAACCGAGTAGGAAACGAGCGATTGCCGCTTGAATGAAAGAGTCTGCCATAGCAAACATGAAACAAGGGATAGAACAGACAGCGAGAAGTGAAGAGTAGACCAACCTCGGCCCATATCTATCCGTTAACATACCTATCGCGACACGCGCTGGAATGGTCAATGCAACGTTGAGGATCAGGAGTGTTTTAATCTCTTCAGTAGAAAGACCAAGTGTGGTTTTCACCATTTGCAGTAGTGGGGCAAAGTTGAACCACACAACAAAGGTAATGAAAAAGGCCATCCAACTTAGGTGTAAGACCTTCATCTTACCCGTAAATGAAAGCAGCGAAAATTTTGTGTTATCCATGGTTTAAATCCTTTAAATCTGGAAAATTACCCGGTTTTAGCACCTGCGTTACTTCCGAACTTCGAACGCTTTTTATGTGCATAAACCCTGTGCCGAAATTGCGCACGCCGATAAGCGTTTGCATGATGGTGTCGGCGTTTGAGTTAACTGGCGATAGCAAGAGGTGCGAGAACTTGAACTTGTTCTCCTTGCTTGCGAACTTCAAATTTCACGAGCTTGAGCTCAGGCTGTTCAAGACATTCGCCAGTTTCTAAGTGGTAATGCTGCTTGTACAGAGGTGAGGCCACGTAAGGCTCACCGCTTAATGAACCAATTATACCACGTGACATCACATTCGCCTTGCCGATGGGGTCGTAATTAGAGAGCCCATAAAGTGTGTCGCTACGCTTGCAGTAAAAAATAGCCACTTGGTTATCGTCTACTTTGGCGCAAATTCCTCCGTTTGGGGTTAGGTCGCGGGTGCTGCATACGGTTGTCCAATTTTCCATGACTTTCTCCTAGTCTAAACATAAAGCTAATAATCAATTTAATTAGGGTGATAGCCGACAGCAGTTTTCTTTGGCTGCGCGACTGTCGACTATCGATATTGGTTTAGTTGTTACTGATTCACTCACCGTCCATTCGGTTTACGAAACTTCCGTAACTTCGATTTGGTCGGCTTTAGCAAGCTGTTCATCACGTTGTGAATTCGAAGAATCACTCAAGCTCGGCTTAGGAAAGCGTTGCTCTCGCTCTTTGATGAAGGAGAGGCTAGTGTCCATTTCTTCACTGTTGATGTAGTGCTGGAAGCGCTTCATCTTCTCAGGGCTTTCAATGGTGGTTTTCCATTCACACTGGTACTTCTCGATGTTGAGTGCGATGTCCGCTTCGAGTTCTTCAGCAACGTTGAGCTTGTCTTCAATCACGACTTGCTTGAGGTATTCGATGCCACCTTCAAGGTTCTCCATCCATACTGATGTGCGTTGTAGGCGGTCTGCGGTACGTGTGTAGAACATCAAAACGCGGTCGATGTATTTAAGGAGTGTGGTTTCGTCCAAATCAGTGGCGAATAGGTCTGCATGGCGAGGACGCATACCGCCGTTACCACAGATGTAAAGGTTCCAACCTTTGTCTGTTGCGATAACACCAATGTCTTTCGATTGCGCTTCTGCACATTCACGAGTGCAGCCAGAAACCGCAAACTTGATCTTGTGTGGTGAACGCAGGCCTTTGTAGCGGTTCTCTAGTCGAATCGCTAAGCCAACACTGTCGTCGACACCGTATCGACACCAAGTGCTACCCACACACGATTTCACGGTACGAACCGATTTTCCGTAGGCGTGACCCGTTTCGAAACCTGCATCAATCAGCTTTTTCCAGATGATAGGCAGTTCGTTAAGTTGTGCGCCAAACAAGTCGACACGCTGACCACCGGTGATTTTGGTGTACAGGTCGAACTCTTTAGCGACTTCACCAAGTACGATCAATTTATCCGGTGTGATTTCACCGCCAGCAATACGCGGAACCACTGAGTAGGTGCCGTCTTTTTGCATGTTGCCAAGGTAGATGTCGTTGGTGTCTTGCAGTTCGATGTGTTGATCTTCAAGGATGTAATCGTTCCAGTACGAAGCCAGAATCGAACCGACAGCTGGTTTACACACGGTACAGCCTAATCCGTTTCCGTGAGAATCTAACAGCTCATCAAAGGTCTTGATTTTGTTGACGCGGATGATGTCAGTCAGCTCTTGGCGAGAGTAAGCAAAGTGCTCACAGATATCGTTAGAGACTTCAACACCCAAGTTACTCAGTTCGCTATCGAGAACTTGTTTCGCAAGAGCAGAACAGCCGCCACAACCTGTTGAAGCATTGGTGGTTTCTTTCAGTGCAGCCATAGTGGTGCAGCCAGCAGATACCGCGTCTTTAATGTCGCCTTTAGTCACATCAAAACATGAACAAATCACAGCGCTATCAGGCAGAGCTTCAACACCCATTGCAGAGCCTGAATCATCGGCCACATTAGGCAAAATCAACACTGATGGGTTTTCAGGAAGGGGCATATCGTTTTGCTTGATTTGCAGTAGCGAGCCATAAGCTTCTGCATCACCGACCAATACCGCACCGACAATCTTTGTGCCGTCAGCTGAGATGATTAGGCGCTTATATACTTGTTCGATTTCATCGTTATAGGTATACGATTGAGCGCCTTCCGTCTTGCCGTGTGCTTCACCAATACTAGCAACATCGACGCCAAGCAGTTTGAGCTTAGTGCTCATGTCTGCGCCAGTGAATGCAGTGTCGTCAGTACCGCCAGAGACAATATGCGAAGCCGCGATTTTTGCCATCGAATAACCGGGCGCCACTAAGCCGAAGATCTTGTTATCCCAAAGGGCACATTCACCAATGGCGTAGACGTTTTCTATATTGGTTTGACAGTGGTTGTTGATGACAATACCGCCGCGCTCGCCAATTTCGACATCAGAGCTTCTTGCTAACTCATCTTGAGGGCGAATACCCGCAGAGAATACGATCATATCGGTTTCTAAATGGGTGCCATCGGCGAAGTTCATGCGGTAGCGAGCATTTTCGCCATCGACTATTTCAGAGGTCGCTTTCTCGGTATGAACTTGCACACCAAGGTCTTCAATTTTTCTGCGTAATAGGGCACCGCCACCGTCATCTAATTGAACCGCCATCAGGCGAGGCGCAAATTCAACCACATGGGTTTCTAAGCCAAGGTTTTTGACTGCGTTTGCGGCCTCTAAGCCAAGCAGACCACCACCAATCACCACGCCAGACTTGCTACCTTTGCTTGATAGTTCAATTGCGTCTAAGTCTTCAATAGTACGATAAACGTGACAGTGTTCTTGGTCGTTACCGGGAATAGGGGGAACAAAAGGGAAAGAGCCCGTCGCCAAGATTAGCTTGTCGTAACTTTCAACGTGGCCACTTTCAGTGATGACTTGTTGATTGGCAGTGTCTAGCTTGGCAACCTTCTGGTTCAACAAGTAGTTCACGCCGTTACTTTGGTAATACTCTTCACTGGTCAATGACAGGTCATCAGCACTTTTACCATTAAAGTAAGCCGTCAGTTGAACACGGTCGTACGCTAACCTTGGCTCTTCACTAAAAGTAATCACATCAAATTCATCACTGTCTGATTGCAGGATGTTGTCGATAAATTTGTGTCCAACCATGCCGTTACCAACAACGACGATTTTCTTCTTGCTCATAATCCATTCCTTATTCTCGGCGTTATCATCACTAGCATCTAATTTCTAGTAGTTAGTAAATGAATACCGGGTTGAGATTCCACTCAATTCATAATCATCAAGAAAAACAAAAAATGTTTTTTCTAACTCTTGGTTTTTAGTTGAGCAAGGAGGGTGCCAGATTACGGTTTGTTCATTTAAATAAAAATTAATTCATGTTTTTCAATGTCTTAAAAAATGCGAGTGGCACGCAATTACCCCTAAAGTGGTGTGTAAATTTTTTGTTAGATTTATATAAATGAGCATTTGTGGTGCAACTTTCTGCAAGATGGTGCAAAAATTAAGTTTCTATCGTGGTTAATTTCTATTTTGATCATTTCTGATAGGTTTTATTTTATTAAGCTTTTGTTTTTATTGGTAAATATTTCTCGCTTGTTGATTGCTATGAAGTGGCGTGTTATTTGCTTGGTTTGAATTATTACAATTATGGATAATTGAGCGAGAAACGGATGACCGATTCAAACAGCGGCTGGATAAAATCAACCTGTGCTTATTGTGGTGTAGGGTGTGGAATAGAAGCGAGACCGACATCGCTAGGAAAACTAGAAGTACGCGGTGATAAAGATCATCCATCTAATTACGGAAAGCTGTGTACTAAAGGAATTGCCCTCGGTGACACCGTCACGCCTTTAGGCCGTCTTACACAACCTGCTCATATTCAGAATGAGCAAAAACAATCACTGGATTGGAACAGTGCCACGCAGTTAGTCGCAGATAAATTCAATCAAACGATCGAAGAATTTGGGGCCGATTCGGTTGCTTTCTATGTATCTGGTCAGCTGCTTACCGAAGACTATTACGTTGCCAATAAACTGATGAAAGGCTTCATCGGCAGTGGCAATATCGACAGTAACTCTCGCCTTTGCATGGCATCGAGTGTGGTTGGGCATAAACGCGCGTTCGGCGCCGATACCGTTCCTGTCTGTTATGAAGATTTAGAACAAGCAGAAGTCGTCGTTATCACTGGCTCAAACCTCGCTTGGTGTCACCCGGTACTTTTCCAAAGATTAAGAGCCGCGAAACAAGCCAACCCTGCATTGAAAGTTATTGTCATAGATCCGCGTTATACCGACACATGTGAAATTGCAGACATTCACTTGGCATTGGAATCCGGCTCAGATGTGGCGCTGTTCAATGGTTTATTAGGCTACCTCGATGATAACGATAAGCTAGATTCCGACTACATAGAAAATCACACCCAAGGCTTTACTGAATCGATTCGATCTGCAACGCAATATCGTTATACCGAATCGGGCTGGGGCGACAAAAGCGTTCCTGAGCTCACAGGGTTAACAGAGCAGCAGCTAAAACAGTTCTACAGTTTGTTTGCATCGAACGAAAAGGTGCTGACCATTTACTCTCAAGGCGTGAACCAATCGACACAAGGGTGCGACAAGGTAAACGCCATTATTAACTGTCATTTAGCCACTGGGAAAATCGGTAAACCGGGTATGGGGCCATTCTCTGTAACGGGTCAGCCGAACGCGATGGGTGGGCGAGAGGTGGGCGGTTTAGCTAATACTTTAGCGGCGCACTTTGAATTTGGTGATCCGCAATCACACGAAACCGTGAGCGAGTTTTGGCAAACTGATAGCTTAGCCACACATGCGGGTTTAAAAGCGATTGACCTGTTTGATGCCATGAATGAAGGAAAAATCAAAGCGGTATGGATCATGGCAACCAACCCAGTCGTGAGTTTGCCAGATAGCGAAAAGATCAAAACCGCATTAGAGAAGTGCCCATTTGTGGTGGTGTCGGACTGCATTGCTGATACCGAAACCACACGCTTGGCTGATGTTGTTTTGCCCGCACAAGGATGGAGTGAAAAGTCGGGCACTGTAACTAACTCTGAGCGTCGAATTTCACGTCAGCGCCGCGTATTACCAAGCCCTGGGGAAGCCAAACCCGATTGGTGGATATTAAAAGAAGTCGCGCAAAAGATGGGATTCAAAGATCAGTTTGATTACCGCCACGAAGGTGAGATCTTCAAAGAGTATTGCGAGATGACAGCCCTCGGTAATGAAACAGGTAAAGCGCGTGACTTGTGCTTAATCGGGCTTACTCAGTTAGATGAGAAAGGCTATGGTGAACTCACTCCACAGCAATGGCCAGTACTTGAATATCAACCAGAGATCATTGAACAGCGCATGTTCACCGATGGCGAGTTCTTTACTGAATCTGGCAAAGCGCAGTTTATTGCTGTTGAACACGACAAGCCGATTGCCGATACCAGTGTCGAATTTCCACTTATCATGAACACAGGCCGAATCCGAGACCAATGGCACACCATGAGCCGCACGGGCTTAGCCGCAGGTTTAGGTGAACACACACCAGAACCCTTTGTCGCCATGCATCCAGATACGGTTGCTGAGCTTGGTTTAGATGAATTTGGTCTAGATGCCTTCAACCACGCCACTATTAATCCGGTGGTGAAAGTGCGCAGTGCACAAGGGGAGTGCCAAGCCCGCTTAGTGGTAACCAAAGAGATGCGCCGCGAACAAGTTTTCATGCCTATCCACTGGAACGCCCCAACCGCCAAAGACAGCAAGCCGTGCGACCTGATCTTACCTCATACCGATGCAGCCTCTGGTCAGCCAGAATTCAAACACACACCTGTTGTCGTAGAGCCGTGTGGTTATCGCAGTGAAGCCGCATTGGTCAGCGACAAGGTGATGGATTGCAGCGGCTTTGATTATTGGGTACGCCAAAGAGTGGAGGGCGGCTTTCTGTACCGCATCTCATCATCCAAGAACCCAATGGAGTTGGTGATTCAACTTGCTAACACACTCGATGCCTTACCAGAGCCCAACGCAGAGGCGATTAAGTCACTCCATTATCACGGCAACAAATCGCTTAAGAACTATGGCTCTGCCAAGCTAGATCAATTTGGCGTGAAGCAAGCCTTCGTGGTGAACAGTAAGCTAGACCATCACAGCATCGACTGGCTGGTGGAGTGCCTAACCCGAGAAGCCGATGAAGAGTTCGAAGCCGAGTTTTTGAGTTCTTTGGCAAAGTAGCTGACAACCTCTAACCTATTCATACTTATAGTTAAGCGCCGACAATTACGTCGGTGCTTTTATTTGAGAATACAATGTCCGGACCAGCAGTTTGGGGCACTGAGTTAAGTGAGTACAATGACTAACAAGGTCAACAATGACAACAAGAAAAGACGAATCAAACATGCTCCTGAATTCAAAGACGAAGCGCTTAAGTTAGCAGATAAAGTCGGTGTCGCTGCTACACGACAGTTATCGTTATATGAACCATAAAACCTATGGATGACGTAATGCCGTCAAAAAGATGCGAAAATCAGCGACAGAGAAAAAATTCGCAATTGAAAATGCCAAACTTAAACAATCGGTTGTCTTTTTAGAATGTTAAATCGTATCAGGTCGATTCGACTAAACAAGGAAACCAAGTGCTATAACAGGATGAAACCTATGTTGAGGGTTGATTTGATTGGATAAATTGAACAAGTTTTCTTTTTAGTTGTTGATGTTCTGTTTGAGCCATGTATATGAATTGGTTGCTATGGCCTTTCTCTGATTTTATATATTGTTCAAAGTTTACTGGGACTCCTGCAACCGACAGCTCTAAGTGTAAGTGAGGTCCAGTTGTTCTACCTGAATTACCAGTCAAACCGATTATCTGACCTTTTGTTATAAAATCTCCAGTCAAAACATGTCTTTCTGAGAGGTGCAGGTAGCGTGCGTAGTTTCCATCAGTATGCTTTATGGTTAGGTAATTTCCGGCAAAACGGTTATAGCGAGACTTCAAAACAACGCCATCTGACAGTGAACGAATTTTTGTACCAATAGGGGTCGCGTAATCTGTTCCGAAATGTGGTGAAATACGGTTGGTTATTGGGTGTTTTCTGTTTAAATCGAACGGTGAACTCACTCGAAAATACAGAGGAAGAGGAAATACATAGTCATTGTTTAATTTATAGCCATTTTCATTGTAGATATTATCATCAGCCCCTCTCATTGCGAAAAATTCTATATCACTACCTGAATAGTAAAAAGCACTGACATATTCGTGGTTGGTTCCGTTGTTTCGGGTTTTTATTGAGAATTTATCACCGTTATTAACTGATTTGATAATGTCAAAATTGTCTCCTAATAAACTCAATAGTGATTTTAATTCGTTATTCGTCAAACCAGAAGACAGTACAGAACTGATAAAAGTATATTTAACTACACCTGAAACCATTTCAGATGTAGGAGCAGGTGTTATGGTCGGACGGTTTTCGGAACTAGTTACGTTAGGAATTTGTTTTTTATTAATATTTGAATGGCTTATAACTATAAATATCGCGAGAGGGATGATGATAAAAATCATCAGATAGCCGGATTTTAAGGCATTTAGACTTAAATGGTGCTCTCTTTTAAAGTACATAATCTATCAATCAAATTCAGTTAATGGGTCAAAGTTGGGATTAGATCATAATATTTATTCATTTTTTTATCATGTTGTTTTAGTTAATTCCTTCGTAACGACTGGTTAAAGGTGTAGGGTGTTTTTTTTCAACGATAGAAAAACAAACCTTTCACCTTTTTATTTAGCCAAATTGTACTTTATAAGTAGTTATTCTGTCATGTTGAGAAAATTACAGACGATAATATAATCGCGACAAAATATACTCTGCCAGAATACTATGTTCACTAAATATACGCACAAATCAACATTAGGTCTTATTGTTACATCGCTTTTCTTAAGCGCATGTGGTGGTGGGGAAGGTGGTGGTGATAATATCCCGCCAGCAAGGAATACAGGAAGCATCTCGGGTAACGTTTATGATGCCCCTGTAAGTGGTGCAAAGATAGAGGTGTTCGAATACAAGGATGGAAACTTGGGTAGGAAGCTGGCAAGTACAACTTCCGATGCCTTTGGTGACTATAAGGTTGAATTTGAATCTTCATCGATGCCACTTTTCATCGTAGCGAAAGAAGGCAGTTATACTGACCCTCTAACAAAAAATACGGTGTCTTCTAGTAACGGAAAAACACTCCGTTTAGAGGCCATGGTTAACTACAAGGAAGGTGGTGACCAGAGCTTAATGATAACCCCTTTGACGAACATCATATCGGGCTTAACTAAATATAAGATTGGTAAGGGCTCATCTGATTCTGATGCTATATCTGAATCAATTAATAGCATAAATGATATGTATGGTTTCAATGTTAACGAAACCAAACCAATTGACATAACTAAAGGCGGTCAAAGTAGCTTTGCTACATCAGGACATAAATATGGCGCCTTGTTAACAGCTTATTCTTCATTTGCGAACGACCTAATCCAAAAATACGGTGAAACTCAAAGTGATATTTACACTTCGATTCATTTAGCGGATATTCAGTATCGAGATGTGATTGCTGATGGTCTTCTAGATGGGCAGGAAATAAGTGCAGTGTCAGGAGGCGTAACCCCTTTAACCTTTGGTCAGCAAAAAGTTTCTAGTGATATTTACACTAACGATTTAGCTCAGCATGTTCTGATTGTCGTCAATGATCTCAACTTAAATGTTTCAGGCACGGATGCAGGCGAGTATGTTGAGTTTAGTAATAAAGTTAACGAGCTTGGTACTAGCACAGGAACCGAGGGTGTTTTACCTCCTCGTGATGAAACTGCAATTGATACCCAAGCTCCTACAGTGTCTCGAACAGACAGCGGTGTGTTGGCTGGGGTTGATAGACTGGATATAAAGATAAACGATGAAATTGGCGTTCAAGGTGTCTCCGCGTATCTAGAGTACCAATTAAATGGAGAGTGGTCTTATGGAAATAAATGTGATGATAAGACAACTTCGGGTAGTGACTTTTGTTTTATAGAGTTCAACGATTTTCAAGGGGGTCTTCGTGAAACAAGCGTAAAAGTAAGGGTAGATACCAAAGCCATCGACAATGTGGAAATCGATCCTAAAACTGATATTTCAAATGTCACCGCCGCACGTTTGGTTTTTTATACCACTGATGTATTGGGTAATGAGCTAGTTAAAACGCGTAATTCTGGTCATTACGTCGACTTCAAATGGGACAATTATGCGCCGGTAATAGAAGTCACTTCAAGCAGTTCAATAAATAATAATACCAAAGAATATGTACTTAAAGGCATCGTAAAAGAAGGCTCGCAACTGGTTGAATCAGTTACTGTTTCATTTAAAGGTGGCTTGGATGAAGTCGTTGCTTGTGGAGGATATACCTGTGAATTTAGTAAAGAATATTCAACAAGTGAATTCGTAACACGAACAACATTTGAAATTAAAGCGAGTGATAGCAAAGGTAATATTGGTAAGAAACTTCACGAAGTTGCTCGTGATGACCAAGTACCGGCACAAGTGATTAGTTATCCTGAGAATGCCCCAATGAATTACGTGAATGTTGGTGTCGATGGTGAGCGAGTAACAAAAGAAGATATCTATACGCAAGATACTTATACGTCCGAGTCGGTTAACTCGAGTCGTGATTATCTGAAGATCGATTACCTTTACGCTAGTAAAGGGATTTTAAATTCAATTCCCAGTGTTGATTTTAGCAACTTCAATGTGAATTTTTTAAAAGAAAATAAAATTCCATATATTCGCGTAAGGGTATCTGACGGTAATGGAGATATAGGGTTAGGTGCTAGTGCCGAAAAACTTAAGTTAGTTGTAAAATATTACGTTAGCCAAAATAATGACAATAATTACGTGCTTCAAAAGGTGACAGATACCGTAGCTTCTAGCGCTAACATTCCACATGAGAGTATTTCGGATGAAGACGGTCATGTAAATGAAGTGGTCTACTATGTTCCCTTCGTCAAAGAAATATTGGGCGATAATTTTGATTCAACGTCGGAAAACACCAGTCAAAAGTTAGTTATTCAAACTATTGATGAATCTGAAAATGAAAGCGCTGAACAAAGTGTTTATTTTCGAAGCAGTTTCGATTTACCAACGATGACGATCGTTACTCCTTTTATTGGCGCTAATGTTTTGTTAGAGGGATTAAATCCCAAGGGTGAATTTACTTCGTTAGGCAGATGCACCACGATTCAACATATAGAAAGCAATGGAGCAACTAAAGCTCTTGATGTTGCACGATGTGATACGACAACTGATGTCGTGAACTACGATTTTATGCGGGTACGTTTAATCGGTGTTGATGGTAATACACAGCCCTATTACTATAAATGGCAGAAAAATCCAGACTCACAGTCAGAGACAGTTGACTTAAATAGCACAAACTTAGGAGCTTACTTTAAACTTAATGGCTCCAAGACATTTTATATTACTGAACTATCGGCATACCAAACCGGATTGTTTGACTCTCAATGGAATCAAGTTGAGGCTGGAAATAAAACACCTGAGGTTGCTTTCCAAATTTTAGGCGATGTCCAAAATGCTCTAGCTGATGGTAGTCAGTCCTTTTTCGGGTTTGACCCAACTCTTGTATCGTACGCAACGAATGAGATGCTTCAAGGAGCAATTCCAGAAAAATTGTCGAATAATTATATACACAGATTTTTAGTGGAAGCTATTTACGATCTGACTCAAAAGCATAATATGCTTTTGAGTAGCTCTGTTGATTTTGCTTCCGCCATTTACGATGATTTGCAATATGATGGTCTAGCAAATGGCATTGGGAGTGGTGGAAAAAAACTAGTTCTAGACTCCTATGAATTTAGTTCAGATTCTTACCGGCATGATTTAGCACAGTCATATTATGACATTATGACTGTTAAATATGGTGTTGAGGCTAACTTCGCTCAAAGGTACGCCGACCATATATCAATGGCTAACCCTGATTTAAATAATAAATCAGTTATTGAGGGCGAGGGTGAAAGTATTGACAAATCACCGCCTAAACCATCCCTGAATATCGAAAATGGTCGAGAAACATGGGTCGGAAACAAGCATTACGTGGCTGGTGTCGTTGATTCTCGAGTTGTCTTGGAAGACCCGTCTGGCATTGTTGTAAAAGCGGGAAGTCAGCCCTCTTTTTCTACTATGTGGTATGAAAAAAACAAGCCCAATGCGGGAATCCCAATTGATGTGAATATTCAAGAGTCAGGTAGTGGTGATAACTATAAAAAAGAGTATTTATTTACCCTTAATACGGAGTCTTCAGATCTTAAAGGTATGGTTGAATTTGCACTTATAACGAGTGCTATGGATGAACATCAAAATAGCTATGGCTACAATGGGCACGCTCCTCACACAGTAAGATTGTACATTGATAACGAGTTTCCCTTTGCAACGTATATTTCCCCTAGCGATGGGAACGGCCAACCAATCGACGAGAGCGTTTATTTAAACACCAATTATGTCCAAGAACTAACTTTCAAAATTGACGATATTGTTGGTGATAAGCTGAATATGCGTGGCCTTACGTTCTATAACTCGGTAACGGGTGTTACGCATGATTATGAGGCTAGTTCACACTTTTCAAGTAATACAGAGAATGATTTTAAGGTAAAACTGTGCTCTGGGAATAAGTGTAGTACTGAAGGTAAAATTATTAGTCCCGAAGATGGAAACTGGGCGGTCTATGTTAACGCTGAAGACAATTTGTCTAATAGAGTTAATCGGCAGACACCCAATGCACCTAAATTTAACGTTTTGCTAGATTCAAAAGGTCCGGTTGTTAATGGGGCTAAAATGACTAATTATTTAGGCGGGAATTCAAGTTGGGTTCCAGATATAACATGGAGCTTAAGCCCTGGTCGTTCGGTGGAAGTGGATATGAAACGAGAATCAGGAAGACGCTTCACTTTACAACATTACGAAACAGAACCTGCGGCGAGTGCTGAACCATATTTATTAGGTATACAACCTAACGTAGAAGTTAGATTGGTGGCAGATGCATTCAAATATAATGAGAAAAACGTATTCTACGTAACCGCAACAGACAGCTCTTATCCATCGGGCACAAATAGCGGTGAATTCGAGTTTCAAGTTGACAACAAGGGGCCCGTAATCGAATTAGCTGAACCATGGATGGTAGATAACAACTCTGGTGAAAGTTATGTTCTTGGTTCCCACTTTACTGTGAAGCTCAACTCTATATCTGATGATTCCGACGTATCTAAGGTTGAGCTCTGGCAGCAAGGTCAAGGTGCCGCTATACGTTCAATAGTCCCTAAAAATCCAACGCAACCGTTTGACATTGAAATTGCAGAAAATCTAAGTAGGAACATTGTTATTGGCGACGATAACAAGGCGAATTTGTATCTTAAAGCTGTAGACGAATATGGGTTCGAATCTGAAACGGAAATGAAAGCTATTTTGTTGGATCGTGAAGGGCCATCGCTAAAACTTAATGCATTTGATCCTGACCGCTATTATGTTGGGGGCTATATATTCAATCTATCTGCACAAGATTTAAATGGTAGAGGAACAGCTTCAACTGACGGTGTTAATAAAGCAACATTAGAGTATTGGACCTTCAAAGAGAACGCCTCTGATGCAAGCACCTCGGTCGGTGAAGATATGAAGGTTCCTTTAGGTGGCCAAAATGATGGCGTCAGCGCCGTTCGCACAATAAGACTAGCTGGCTCGGATGTTAGGGGGAATACGACAAGCGTCGATTATGCGGTTAAAGTTCAGAATTCTGAACCAACAATTCATTCGGTAACCTTTACATATGAAGATGGGACACCAATTTCCTCTGGTGGAGGGAACCAAATTACTCGTAATGATCCAGTCATTATCACTATTGATGCTGAAGATCAAAGCGGGATACCTTTGGTGGAGGGTACTTACCAATATGGTGAGCAATCCAACAAAATTTCATTTTCTCAGAAAGGCGGACTCTGGCAAGCTCGATTAACATCAGCTGAGCTATCACATGATGGTAGTTATGAGCTGAGGTTCAAAGTGTATAACAACGTACGTTATAACTCTGGCCAAGAAAGGCCCGTCACCGAAAGGTCAGAAAGTATCAATGTGCAACGTCAAGGTGTTGTGCTTTCAATCGCTAAGCCAAATGATTTTCAAAGTCATATTGCGGGGGATACCTTAAATGTTGAATTCGCACCTGTAGGGAATGTGAAAGCAAAAACACTAGAATGTTGGGTTAGAGAAAATTACACCTCAGACGGGGAGCCTAATGATGGTTCAAGCAACGCTTATTCAGGAGTCATTACTAATCCACAAGAGAGCTATAAATGTGGTGTAAAAACGAATGTGAATATGTCGGTTTCTCCCGTTGTTTTGATAGCTAAAACAGTCGGAACAAATGGCACTGAAACCCTAAGTAAATTCAGCTTTAATATGATGGATATCGAAGCGCCTTTGGTTGAACAAAACTCATATCAATTTACTGGTAATGATGTTGGTTTGAACGCTAAAGGTCAGAAAATGCTGAGTTTGACTTTGAGCTTTAAAGACAACCTTTCAGGTGTAAATATCAGTGATGGTAAAAAGCCTATATTGGTGAGAAATCGTTTAAATATGCCTTTTGAACCAAAGAGCTGTAACATTGCGTCGGGCGTAACGACATGTACGTATACAGAGTTGTATTCTGATATTCTTCCTTCGGGGGCTTTACGACATTTATACACCATTAAGAATTTATCTGACTCTGCTGGAAATTTAGGTTCGGACCATGCTTTAGAATTATTGCTTCCAGCCCAAGGTGATTTGGATGTCATAATTAGCAGTCCTACTGCAGATTCTATTATTCGAGGTGAGACGCTTGAAATGAACTTTAAGGTCAAGGTTAGGCAAAATTCTGTTCTTGAAAATGTCGTCGCGAACTTGTACGGTACTGCGTACAATTTAAATGATCACCCGGAAAAATTTTATCCTTTTACAACGTGTGCCAATGGTTATTTTTGCTCCACATTTATTGCTCCATTAGATAATAAGCTTGATGGGCAGATCATCAAGCCACGAATTCAAGTCATTGACGTGTGGGGTGAGTCAAAAAGTGATGAAGTCAGTGTAATGGTAGATAATAGTAAGCCAAATATTGATGGATCTGTAACTCTTAGCCAATCTCTTGATAATGCGAACATGATTAGATTTCAATTTTCTGCTTGGGATGATGGCAGTGGTTTGGCAAGCGTTAAGTATACAGTGATTAATCCTAAGCATGTTTTCGATAAAGATGACGTTGGCGACAGCTCACACCTCTATTTTGAGCTTCCAAAAACTGACTTACAAGGAGTAAGCTCAATTCGAGTCAATGTCGAAGCAACGGATAATGTTGGTTGGGCTCAAAACAAGATAATCGATATAGATATAAGTACCCCAACCATTGGAGTGGCTTTTGATGGAATATCAAGCTTGCAAGGAGGCAAGCTTGTTTTTACCAATGATAGCCAGGTATTCAACATTACGTCTAATGAGGGGGCGAACGTAAAGGCTTCGCACTATTCTATCGATTTGATTCCTAATTCAGGTAGCATGATTAGCTTTACTGGAAAAATCGTGTCTGCTAAAGGCTCAGACACTATGACTTTTGGCGTTGATGACCAATTACCGTATAAGTACAAAGTAACGGTGACTGACTCTATAGGGCGGACCATCACTGATTTTGACATGTTCAATCGAAGTTACAATGCTCAGGGTATTGAATCGATTGTTGACTACCAAGCTCCAGTTATCGCGAGTATAACTGGTCGTCAGGATTCGATGACCCCAGTGAACGGTCGATATTACTTGAATGTGAGCACACATATTACTGATAAAAACCTAAGCAGTGTTACTTCAACTGCAGACAATGGTGCGGGTACCCTTGTTAATCCTCAGTCGATAACAAAACCTACCAATGACGGTGACCCATACTTGATCCGTTATCTGCTATCATCGGGCGACTATTCGATAAAAGTCACAGCAGTGGATTTAGTTAATCACAAAGTTGAGAAATTAATAGATCAAAAAGTAGAAGCCGCAAGTATTCCAGCACTTACCATATCGACAACCTCGTCAATGCCTTTGGCTGGTGGAGTTGAAATTCCGCTGTCGTTTACCTTCACCGAGGAGGTTAACAACTTTGAATTTGTGGATTTGAAAGTGAACGCCAGTGATGGCAACGATACTGGGATTTTGAAGCAGGCTTCTTGGCGAACAACAGACAATATAACTTGGACTGTCGATTACATAACCCCAAGGAAACAAGACAAAACCATCACGATACGGGTCGATGATGATAGCTATCAAAGCGTAAATACTATCCCCGGCACAGGGGATAGTTTGGTTTTGGGGGTTGAGGGTGTGTTACCAACCCTGTCTAGCGTGAAATTTGCGCCAATGCACCAGGAAATAGGCAAAGATGTAAAAGTAACCCTTGAATTTGATAAAAAATTACAAGAAGTAACGGCCATGCTTGGTGGTAATCAAATCAACTCACTAACTGCCACGGCTGATAATAAAGTTTGGCAGGGTAACGTTCAAGTGCCTGATACCAATGAATTAACTGTGGCTCTGATTGTAGACCAGTACAAAGATCTCGTGGGTAATGTGGGCACGCAAGACAGCACACATTCGCTGCCTGTCACGCCAACGCTGGTTATCACGCCAGTGGGCAGCGTGGACGGCAGTAATGCCACTAACTTGGTGTTTTCAGGTACATCGACGCGTTTTGATGGCCAAGGGCTTAGCCTAGAAGTGAAAGCGCAGGGCAGTGATGCGGTGCTAAAAAGTGGCTCTGCGACTGTCGCCAACGGCGGGGCTTGGAGCAGCAGTACCGTTGACATCAGCGATCAACCGAACGGCAGCTACACCGTCATTGTGTCGGGCACCAACGCTTCAGGCGTGCAAGTCACCGAAAGCGCAAGCTTTACGCTTGCGCAAGCAATGCCGACGTTAACGAGCGCGACGTTTAACCCCACGCACCAAGCGATAGGAGCTGAAGAAGCTGTGATTGAATCGGTTTTTACTCTGAATAAGGGCGTGAGATCCACGGCGGTTATTAAACCAAACCTATTTCATCAAACTTTTGAGTTAGGCAGTAATAAAAAATTCGTAGCATAGCGCCAATCGTTATGCAAGAAATGAGAAAAAGGTCTGCCTGTTGAGCAGACCTTTTTATACACATATCTCAGGCTATAAATATTTAAGTGTACGATATCCCTATCGCCTCTAATTTCTCCACAAATATCGATATAATGTTCAGTATGAATGTTGTTTTTAATTAATGTCTATTTTTGTTGAAATATTTCCTTTCAAATTAATTCATTATTTAGGTGAAATTTAACTAAGATAATTATTATAACTAGTAATGTAATCAAAATGCTGAGTTTATCGATATTTTTCATAGTGTTTTTTGATGTGAGTCCCATGAAAGTACCATCTTGATAATAGATGGGGACTCTATATAGTAGCCACATCACACTTTGTAATTAGTGTGGTGTTCTGCTTTGGGTAATTATTTTACCCCCTATTTTTAGCTAAATTGTTTATTAAAACATGTTGTCTATTAGCTGTGTTTGTGTGGGGATTTATTCCCACTTTTTTTACTCTTTTACTATCGATACATAATGCTTTATACAAGCTTTCTAACTCGAAGATATGTCGCCACTATGTACGTGTTTCCGGTTTTGTCGGAATTGACTTTAACGTGTACAACGAATGTTACGTGATGTTTATGCGTAATTGCCTTCTCCGTTAGTCTGTTAGTTAAATTGACTATTTCCCCTGTTTAATTAACTGTTTTGCTAGTGTTTTAGCTTGGGGTGTCATCATTTCTAATCTATTGAAATTTATAACCATTACGCGTAGAATTTATTTAACCAAATCGTTTTTTAAGCCTTATCAGCTTAGTTATCACCGCAACTATATATACCTGTAGGTTGTGGAGAATCCAAATGCACTTAGTTTGCAAATTTATATCTAGTTCGTCTCTCAGTACGAACGATCTTCAATATGTCCTAACTCCGGATGAGTGTATTGGGCTATTTTCGCGTGTGCGTACCCCTAAAGACATCTTGGCTCAGTTACCAAGCACTCTGGTTCAGCAGATTACTGCGTCGGCTAAAAAAAATGTCCACAGCCTGCTTAATGCTATTCGAGTAGAACTTGCAAAAGCGAACTGGGTTTGTCTTTCACCCAATGTGAGACGCAGTCCATTAACGAGTAAGCAGCTAGCAAACTTCCCTAAACTGAAGATACATGTTGATAGGGTGAGTAATAGCAGTTCAGAGCGTGTTCACAAAGCCAACTACAAGCAAGTTGTCGATGATGTACCTTTGGCACGTCACTATAGCTTCTCGCCGGTTGAACCTTCCCCAGAACATAAAATTGTGGTCGAGTTTGCGGGCCAGTGGTCAAGCAATGCGGCATGTTTGATGTTGGGTAAAACTGAGGCTCAAAAAGAAAAAGTCACCGTAGGCAAGGCCGATACCGGGAACAAACACCGCAGTCTCGCGACATTTAAAGATCTCGAAGTCGAGGGTAAAACGCTCTATATCAGAGTTCCTTGTAAAGACCGACCGCAACCGATTTTATTGAAATTGATTGAAGATCTCCAACCCGTCGATAAAGAAACTCAAATGGACGAGTGGGATAATATATTAGTGCCTGTTGTTCCACTTCATTTCCCTACTGGTGACCATTCTGATGAGGCGACCAAAATGCTCGGCTCAGGATTTGTATATGTTGTTTGGAACAATGAAATATGGCGTGAATTAGTCGTTGAAAAAAATGGTTATTTTTCAGATACCGATATTGATGTTGCTTCCAGCGATTCTAGACCGAGAAGGCATGCCGATATACATATAGAGGACTCTGATACAGGGGGTATATATGCTTATGAACCCTTTAAAGTATTACAAAACGGTGAGAACGTAAGTGAAGGTGTGTTGAATGGCTCAGGCGAGGCTCGCATATTCAATCTAGTTGAAGAAGAAATTGAAATCGTTTTGACTGAGTGTGATCCTCCAATATCGATGAAAGTTGAAACTTTCGTTAGTCCAGTCGACGGTACTACTGGAGAAAGGGAAGCAAAAGGTCACTCATTGCCTCATATCTGGGTGCCGTACAAAGTTCAAGGTGAACCCCAAGATGTGTATATGTTTTACAGTTCGAATCAGCTAAGTCACAGCCAGTTATCTCAGCTAGCGTCGGATCCTGACGCTCAAGCGACAAAATTGGTAGACCTTGAGATATACAGTAGTGAACAGAGCTTTAAAACTGGTGAGGGGGTCACTCGATTGTTGTCTGTTTTGCCAAACGCTGCGAGCGACAATCAGGGTGAATACGCGGTACTTCAAAGTCAACTAAACCAAAATGTGGCTGCTGTTTATTTAAACAAGCCTGTAGAGCTTGTTTTTGAGTATCCAGGCTATGCAACTTTGGACGAGTCAGACGATTATTTCGAACTCAAGCAGTGCGACGGTGATTGGTTGCAACGTGTATCGCTTCGTCAGTGTGCAAAAAATGACAAAGGCGCTAGGTTAATTAGCTTTTCTGGCTGGCCGGTTGAAGTTGAAGAGGTCGATCTAGTACGTGGCTATTTGGGGAACAGCAGGCAAAACCGTGATAACCAAACCGTTATAATTCACCAGACACCAATTGCCGACTTATTGGCTTATAAGTCGGGCGAGTAGCGGTCAATGCCAATACATCAAGAATGTTATGTATTTGCTTAACCTAAATGCAAATACGCCTAATAATAAAGAGAATAACGAATGAAACTACGTCATAGCTTAAGCCTGATTGCGTTGTTGGTATTGTCAGGATGCAACAACGAATCAGTAGAATCAACAGTACCTGAGCAGCAACAGGCGGTGAAGCCTCAGACCGTTGAAGATGATCCTGTTGCGGCAAAAAATGCACAGCAGTGGGAAGATGGTCGTGTGTACATTACAGAAAATAATTACATTATTTATGATACAGAAACGGGCAAACCTAAGCACTATATCGTAAAAGCCAAAGAATGGCCGCGAGAAGATCTTAACAACCCAGACTCATACGATTTACCAAGAGTCGTGTTTTATTGGGATAATGGTACATACAGTACCGACGACCTGTATGAAGAACGTCCTAAGGTGTGGAGTATCAAAACCGATGGGACAGACCTACGTCTGGTTGCTGACGAGTTTAATGGAAGAGGGCGTTTAGTACGCATATCACCAGACAATAGGTATTTGGCTCTAGCATACTCCACCAATGAAGGCATGATTAAGGTTATTAAAGATCTTAAAACGGGTGAGTATATTGAGCTAGGTCGTTCTCGCGGTTACCCCGAATTCCTTTGGGCGGAAGACAGCAGTTATCTATATTACACAGATAAATTTAAAGATTGGAAGTACACCTTAGCGACAGGTGGTAAGAAGCTAGTAGAAACCGACTTTAACGAGTTTTCCGTGATTCGAGGTGGTAAAAGGTATGTTCTAAATGACTTTGGTGTCGCTGTTTATGATGAGGCTAAAAATGCATTTCTGTTTAGTACTGGAATTAATCCAGATGAAGACAATTTGAATAATTATGCTTTTAATAAACGGAGTATTAGTCCTGACGGTAAGTATGCATGGGGTGAAAGTCGCAAGTTTCGTTATTTAATTGATATCGAGCGACGTACATATCAAAAAGAAAAAATTGTTCCAAGAGCGATAGGCGATCTTCGCTATTTTGAAGTTTTGGGTAAAGACGCGACCTACACTCGAGATGGAGCTGCTAGAGTAATCTTGAGTAAGTTGACCGAAAATAACCAGTTTGGCGAATATGTAAAATGGGAACAATTGGGTACAGGTCAACTTGCGCAGGGGTCTTCTCTTTACAACGCTTTTTCTAATAATGGCGATTTTGTTAAAGGGGATGAGCTATGAGTGTCTCTGATACATGTAAAGTGATTCCACTACATACGAATTACTATTTATTCGGCGTTTATTATGAGGGGAAATTAAATTCTAATACTCAAAAAATAGATTTTCCATCTTGGCACTCAGCCCCGAGTTTGGTAGAGAAAGAAATCACCAACATTCGCCCGTTAGCGAAAGTACCGATGCTTAACGTAACCGATAGCGAAAACCCTAAGCTATGGGCAACCGATCACAATTTTAAGTTGTGCACATTAGGTAACGGCGAGCGCGATAAATATGGAGCGTTTGAAGTTCTGACACCTGAACACCCTATCCACTCACTTGGTTGTGATTTACCAAAAGGAGGGGAACAGACTTTTACTTTCCGTTTTCCGCCACTGCCCTTAATTGCTTCACTTGCTGAGTTAGAGCCCAAAGCGTTAGCTGCAAAAATCGCTGAACTGAGTGGCAATCTGGAGAATAAAGAAAATAAAGAGGACGAGGAAACTCAGCTAACATTGACTGAAATAAGTCTTGAACAGTTGGCTAAACCTTATGAACCAGCTGAAAATGGGCAACTTACCGAGGAACAAGCACAATACAACAAGTGGTATGAGGAAGTTTGTGAGCTTAAGCAACCGTTGAAAGGCTTCGTTTTACCAATTGTAGCGAGTTGCGCAGTAGTATTTTCAGACAAGGACTATGCAGGTGCGACAGTTAGCTTGTTGAAGTTCGAACTAGATAAAAAAGATGAAGCACAAGTAAGAGTTGGAGAATATAAGTCTATTACAAAGCAAGCTGTTCAAGCCGAACTGCCAGCAAACACTGATTGTGAGGATGAAAAGCAATATCCATGCGCATTGTTCCATATGAACCCAACTGAGTTCAAAGAGGGTCTGTATAGCATTCGTGTTGAGTTTATACCCAGTAAAATGCCAAATCGTATTCCTAAGTTCATTAAAGAAGCTCATATCGATCAATATGCTGATGGTTTAGATACTGCTTACACATACGAATTACGCGAACATATCTCATTTTCTTCTAGCACGCCGTTAGGTAAACTCGCCATTGTCAGTGGCGATATGATTTCCCTAGAAGAATCTTTGATTTATCAATACCCGCAGTATTTCAGCAACATGAAGCACTATCTTCATGGTAATGCACAAGGAGCAGCAGCCAATACACCTGCATCTCGAAGCTTGACGTTACTTAAGAATATCCGAGATGTGTCTGCACAATTAGGTGCAGGGCTGATGAGTGGTAGCCTGCAAGACACCCTCGATAGTGATGGCAGGCAAGCGGTGTTTAATAATGTCTCGAAACTCTATTGGGATGCCGTGAAAACAGATATGCCACCGGCGATGAAAGCCGCTGGAGAACTTTACTATGGTATTTATAGCACTAAAGCTGCCTTGGATACACTGCGTGAATTACATTCTCCTCAAACGGTAAGTTTAGGGTGGAATGCATGGCTCCATGCAAAAGTGCTTAATACTCCGGAGCTACGAGCGAATGCATTTTCCACGGCAATGGATGCCGCCATGGGTAATCGAAAAGTGGTGGCAGGGCGAGTCGCTGAAGCGTGGCTTACTGGGGGAGCATCGATTGGGGTTAATGCGTTTGGTACCGTGACCAGTGGCATCGACTTGGTTAAAAAAGCGAAGGCGGTAATAAAACAGGGCAAAAAAGCAAAAACGGCAGACAAGGCGACTGGTGAGGTCGCTGATGATTACTTAAAACATATCCCTGTTTGGAAAACCAGAAACACCGCCCAAGAGGAAAAGATTGATCAGGCTCTAGAAAAAGCGCGCGAGAAGTCTAAAGAACAAATCACAGCCTACATGGTGAATGATTCTCGCGGTGCAGGTATTGGAATTAAGTTCGAATTTAATTCTAAAGAAACTGAACTAAAAGAAAACGAAGCTGTGTTTATGGAGCTAGGTTCCGCACTTGCGGAGGTGCTAGAAGCGGAATCAAATTTAAGGGTGGACGTTGAAGGGCATGCATGCCAAGTCGATACCGCTGAAAAAAACATGCAGGTGGCGGCAGATAGAGCGGAAAATGCGAAAGCTCTGCTCTTAAAGGTATCTTCTGTTTTTAAAGACCGAATTTCAGTTGAGGCGTTTGGGGAAAGTCGACCTATCTATGTACCTGTGGAAGGCGAAAAAATTGACCGTAATAATCCAAACTTAAAACAGAACCGACGAGTCGTCATACGTATATATATGCAATCTTTCGATGTGTATTTTCATCCTAGCCGTTATGGCTCACAAGCGATGGAGCGCTCACGTTTAGCTCTTGAAATCGCAATGAATACAGAAGACAAACTTGAAGCCGAATTACGGATGGCGGTATTCGATAGTTTGGTTGATGTTGCTTCTTATGTGCCTGTTGTTGCTCCGGTTGCTCGCGGGGTAATTGTCGCTAAAGAAGGAAAAAAAGCTGCCATTTCAGCTGTCAAAATGATCGACCATGCGCTACTGGACTCCTTGTTGAATGAGCTGAATGAAAAGCATAATGTGAAGCGAGAATTGGAACGATTATCCAATATTCATATTGAGTTACTTAAAGAACTACGTAAAAGTAATATTGCTTTAGAAAGGAAGGAAATCAATTCCTACAAAGAGCTTGTTGCTCACTTCGAGAGTGAAGAATCTAGAAAGGAATTGCTAAAGCGCTACCAGCTTAGAGCTTTGGCAATCAATGGTTTGGTTTTACTACTCGCCGATCTTGGTGTTAAAGCGCATGCTGATTCATTGGTGTCATTTGAGTCTTTGGTGAAGCGTTATAAAGTAAAAGACTATATTGAGCGTTACATTCTAGGAGATGATTGGTCAGTTCATACGATTAAAGGAAATACTATGGCTGCCAATTGGAAGAACCAGTGTGAAAATCAATTTTATGACGCGTTGGCTGAAAAAATGCCTGCGGCTTCACAATATTGGCCGGCACCAATCTCTGAGAACAGCAGGATGAATGCTTACTCTTGGTATCAAGTTGGAGATAAAAATAAAGCTTCAGGGGCTTTTAATCGAGTTTTTCCTGTTCAAACGATGCTTTTTGAACACCCAGAAGAAAGCATGTTTGAAAACTTTACTCAGGCATTCAACCCACAAGACAGTGAACTAAAAAAAGAGGCGATAGGGTTCTGTCGAATCTTAGTCAAATCGGCGCGCTTTCAAGAATCAGATAAGCCCGATTGGCTACCTTATGATAATTGGATCAAACAATCCGATAATGGTCATATAGGGCCGTACGATAAAGTTAAAGTTCAAATAGTGCTCACCAAAGAGCATAAGTATGCTCAGGAAGTGACCATAGGTTACAACCGAGTAGACGGTCTTGAAAACATAAATGGTCCCGCTTTCAGAGATTGGATGTTACCTAAAAAGGCCGCTGATTTTGAAGTTGATCCAAATGGTGAAATTGCTAAGTTTTATAAACAACAAGGTGTCAATGAAGACTCAACATTGATTGCAATCGACCATTGCCCATCCTATCGGTTCGGGAGTGCGATGATTGATGGTATGAAGCCTATGACATCAAAATCTAAGCTACTGTTTGCCGACGCGATTTTTAGTCTTGCTGCTGCTGGAAGTGCAAAAGCTGGGAACCCAAGTGATTATTTTTCTGAAACCGATTCATTTAAGCGCTATGTAAAGGGCGGCGGCTTTCAAAACATGCGTTACAGTCTATCGATTAGAAAAAAGAAAGGGGATGTCAATTTCTACCTGCCTGCGGATTACACACAAGGTAAAGACTTTGACGACTTGCCAGATGAGTTAAAAGTTGGAGTATTGAGTACCGAAACAAAGTTAGTGCTACTTGATACTTATCTCGGTGAGAAGGCGCTACTTTTGCGTGAGAAAGATCTTATGGTCGAGAGCTTTACCTTAATGAATGCTAAGAGTAAGAAGAACTCCATTCCAGTCATCAAAGGCATAAAGCAACAAGTCGTCGCTATCGAAACCCAGTCATCAGGTCTAAATTTCTTCCAAAGTAAGGAATGGTTGAATTCTGCTCGTAATATTCGACGCGACGGGTTTTCATGGGGTAATAAAGGACAAGAAGACCCAGCGAGCATTTATGTTTTGCTATTGGGTGATACCCATAATAAAGAAGCGTACGAATCGACACGAATGAACTGGGGTTCAGTGAATATGTCTATTCAGCTTGGACTAGAAGGTAATAAAGGTAAGTTGGTTAAGGGCCCTAGGTATTTTTCAGACATGTACCATATTGGTGAGTTTTCTTGTGATAATGGTTCTTGGGAGTTGAAGAAATCATCGTCAGAAAAAAATCGCAGTGAGATCAATGCGATGAAAACCTTTATTGATCAAGCTGTGGCTAGCCTAGAGAAAAAGAATGATTTGCAAAAAAGCAAAGACTATACCGTTTATTGCATGAAATTTGATTTAGGTTATGTTGCACCAACGGGTGCACAACTTAAAGGTTTAAGACCGTTTGGAGGAGTCATAGGAGGCAAAGCAAACCTTGAACTATCTGTTACTCACTTAAACCAAGTTGAAGTGGATGGCACACATGATTATGACAAAGGGAGAGATGCTGTTGTGTCATTGCCATCTTTAAGCTCAGATAAAGCTCTTGCCGGTAATTTCTTTAGTGGTATGCCATGGCTTATCTTTAAAGAGCCAACAAAAAACGGTGTGGATAAGTCAGCGTCAGAAACGTGGAAACAGTACGACGACACAAAACGAAAAAAATGGCTGAAACACTGGATAGAGAAACAACCAGCAGTCACCCAAGCACCTAAGCCTTTAGAAAAGTCATTAGATAACCCAATCTAGAAATAAAAAACCGCCTTCGGGCTAATGCCGTTCACTTAAGA